>DASWFA010000608.1:0-4275 GCA_036394475.1 Binatia bacterium | reverse complement strand
CCCGCCGGCATTTGGCCAACGCCGACGCCGTTCTCGTCGTCCTCGACGGCGCTCTGCCGCATACCGAAGAAGACGAGGCGCTGTTGAAGATCGCCGCAGGAAAAAAAGGGCTCGCTGTGGTAAATAAAAGCGATCTCCCCGGGCGGCTCGATGTCCCGTGGCTCGCGGAAGCGGCGCCGGACAAAGAGATCGTCTCAGTTTCGGCCAAAGAGGGCGCGGGTCTGGACGAGCTCAAGCGGGCGCTCCGCGATCTGTTGCTCACCGCTCCGGCGGAGCCGGAGATCGTGCTCACGAACGCGCGCCACAAGGCGGCGCTCGAAAGAGCGGCCGATGGCCTGCATGCCGCGGCGGAGGGCGTCATCGGCGGGATATCGCCGGAGCTGGTGGCCGTCGAGCTGATCGAAGCCAAGAACGGCCTGGAAGAGGTCGTCGGGATGGTCGACAACGAAGATATTTTAGAACGTATTTTTAGTAAATTTTGCATTGGAAAATAGTAGCTTAACAATTAAAAATATGACAAATCGCAAATTGTTTCACGTGAAACATGGATAACCGGGCCTACGATATCATCGTCGTCGGCGCCGGCCACGCCGGCATCGAGGCGGCCCTGGCCGGGGCCCGGATGGGCTGCAAGACGCTGATGCTGACGCTCAATCTGGACCACATCGGCCAGATGTCATGCAATCCGGCGATCGGCGGCATCGGCAAGGGCCATCTGGTCAAAGAGATCGACGCGCTGGGCGGCGAGATGGGGCTGGCGATCGACGAGACCGGCATCCAGTTCCGCATGCTCAACACCAAGAAGGGGCCGGCGGTGCGGGCCTCCCGCGCCCAGGCGGACAAGGCGCTCTACCGCCAGCGCATGAAGCGGGTGCTGGAAAACCGCCCGAACCTGACGATCCGGCAGGCGAGCGTCGAGCGGCTGATCGTCGAAGACGGAGAGGT
Source organism: Binatia bacterium (assembly GCA_036394475.1). Lineage (GTDB taxonomy): Bacteria > Desulfobacterota > Binatia > UBA9968 > UBA9968 > JAJPJQ01. The sequence goes on along the minus strand of DASWFA010000608.1, from coordinate 3,330 downwards.
CCGGGGCGTCGAGAGCCAGATAGGCGAGATATTTTCCGGCCGCCGTGTGATTCTCACCACCGGCACGTTCCTCAAGGGGCTGATCCATGTCGGCGACAAGAACTATTCCGCCGGCCGGGCGGGGGATTTCGCCGCCCAGGGGCTCAGCGGCTCGCTGGAAAGCCTGGGGTTCAAGCTCGGCCGGCTCAAGACCGGCACCTGCCCGCGCCTCGACGCGCGCACGATCGATTTCTCCCGCCTCCAGGTCCAGCACGGCGACGATCCGCCGGTGCCGTTTTCGTTCTCGTCTACTATGGTCACGCAGAGGCAGGTGCCGTGCCATATCACCTATACCAACCGGCAGACCCACGACACGATCCGGGCCTCGCTCCACCGCTCGCCGCTGTACTCGGGCGTCATCAAGAGCCGCGGGCCGCGCTACTGCCCGTCGATCGAAGACAAGGTCGTCCGCTTCGCCGATAAAGAGCGCCACCAGATCTTCCTCGAGCCGGAAGGGCTCGACACGGTCGAGGTCTACCCCAACGGCCTCTCGACCAGCCTGCCGCTCGACGCGCAGATCGCGATGGTCCACTCGATCGAAGGGCTGGAGCAGGCGGAGATCATGCGCCCCGGCTACGCGATCGAGTACGACTACGCCGAGCCGACGCAGCTCTACCCGTCGCTCGAAACCAAGCCGGTCAAAGGGCTTTTTCACGCAGGGCAGATCAACGGCACGACCGGCTACGAGGAGGCGGCGGCGCAGGGGATCATGGCCGGGATCAACGCGGTATTGAGCCTGCGCGGCGACGAGCCGCTCGTTTTCGGCCGGGACGACGCCTATATCGGCGTCCTGATCGACGATCTGGTCACCAAGGGGACCGACGGCGAGCCCTACCGTATGTTTACTTCCCGGGCCGAGTACCGGCTGCTGCTGCGCGAGGACAACGCCGATCTCCGGCTCGGCGCGATCGGCCATAAAATCGGCGCGGTCGGCCGCGCGGCCTACGATCGGGTCGAGCGGAAGAGGGCGGGGGTGGCGGCATTGGTCCGGACGCTGGAGGATACGGTCGTGCCGGTCACGGAGGCGCTCAATGAGAAAATCGCGGCGCTCGGCACGGCGCCGCTCCGCGGCTCGACCTCCCTGGTCCAGCTGCTGCGCCGTCCGGAGGTGTCGTTTGCCGATCTCGCCGGCTTCGTCCCGGCGCTGGCAGGCGTCTGTGCCGAGATCGGCCTTCAGGCCGAAGTGGAGATAAAATACGCCGGCTATATAACCCGGCAGCACGAGGCGGTCAGGCGGTCGAAGAACTTCGAGTCGGTTCGGGTGCCCGAAGACATCGACTACGCCACGGTCACCGGGCTGTCGCGCGAGGCGCGGGAGAAGCTCGCGCGCATCCGGCCGCGCTCGCTCGGGCAGGCGTCGCGCATCGCCGGCATCACGCCGGCGGCGATCTCGCTGCTGTCGATATATTTAAGAAAGAAGAAACTGGCGAGTTAATACCCGGATTGGACGCCGCCGGCCGGGGACCTTCTCTCCGGCCGATGCGATGGGTCTGTGATACGGTGCTCTTATTCGTTTTATGGAGCTAGTGAGCTACGCTTGATTCACCTCGTCCGACGCATCGGCCTTCGAGAAGATCCCCGGCCTTGCCCACGTTTCACGTGAAACATTTTTTTCTTCCAAATTTATAGCCGATATGATAAATCTAAAAATCGCGCCGCTGGTATCGTAACTTATTGATTAATAAGGTAAATTTGCCAAAAATCATCGCCATAGCGAACCAAAAAGGGGGCGTCGGAAAGACCACCACTTCAGTCAATCTGGGGGCTTCGCTGGCGGTCGCGGAAAAGAAGACGCTGATCGTCGACGTCGACCCGCAGGGCAACAGCACGACCGGCCTGGGCTTCGAGCGCGGCGCGTTAAAGCAGAGCCTCTACCACGCGCTCATCGGCGAAGCCAGGCTCGGCGACATCCTGCTCAAGAGCGAGCTGCCCTATCTCTCCGTCGCGCCTTCGACCAGGGACTTGACCGGCGCCGAGATCGAGCTGGTCGGCGCCGAGCGCCGCGAGTGGCGCTTGAAAGAGGCGCTTCAATCGATCGACGGGGACTTCGACTACGTGCTGCTCGACTGCCCGCCGTCGCTCGGACTCTTGACGCTCAACGCGCTCACGGCGGCGCATTCGGTGCTGATCCCGCTCCAGTGCGAGTACTACGCGCTCGAAGGGCTGACCTCGCTGATGGAAACCGTCAAGCTCGTGCAGCAGGGGCTCAATCCCGCTCTCCAGCTGGAGGGAATCCTCCTCACGATGTTCGACAGCCGCAACAATCTCTCGCACCAAGTGGCGGAGGAGATCCGCGCCCATTTTCCCGAGCGGCTGTTTCACACCGTCATCGCGCGGAACGTGCGCCTCAGCGAAAGCCCGAGCCACGGCAAGCCCGCGCTCCTCTACGACGTCCATTCGACCGGGGCGCAGAACTATCTCGAGCTCGCCAAGGAATTGATCCATAACGGAGAGGAGAGCCGCCGTGCAGAAAAAGGGATTGGGTAAAGGGCTCGGCGCGCTGATCTCCGCCGCCGAGAGCCCGAAAGAGCCTTCCGCCGGACTCGCCGTCGAAATCGACCGGGTCGCGCCCAACCCGCTGCAGCCGCGGCGGAGCTTCGACGAGACGAAGATCGCCGAGCTGGCGGCCTCGATCCGCGCGCAGGGGATCATCCAGCCGCTGGTCGTGCGCCGCGACGGCGCGGGCGGCTACGAGCTGATCGCCGGCGAGCGGCGGCTGCGCGCCGCGCTCAGGGCGGGATTGAAAGAAGTTCCGGTGGTGATTCGCGAAGCGGCCGACGACGCCTCGCTCGAGCTGGCGCTGATCGAGAACATCCAGCGCGAGGACTTAAACGCCATCGAGGAGGCCGAGGCCTACCGGCGGCTCGGCGAAGAGTTCGGCCTCAGCCAGGAACAGATCGCCGACAAGATGGGGAAGAGCCGCCCCGCGGTGGCGAATGCGGTCCGTCTCCTGTCGCTGCCGAAGGAAGTGCAGCAGGAAATTGCCGCCGGGCGCCTCCCCGCGGGCCAGGCGCGGGCGCTCCTCGGGCTCGGCGGCGAGGCCGCGATCATCGCCGCGGCGCGCGAAGTGATCGCGCGCGGGCTCACCGCGCGCGCCGCCGAAAAGCTCGCCGCCCGGCTGAAAGCCGGCCGGAGAAAAAAACCGGCGGCGGCGCCGGACGCCGACCTCCAGGCGCTCATCGAGCGGCTGCAGCGCGCGCTCGGGACCAAAGTCCGGTTCGTGCAGCCCAAAGGCGCGAGCCGGGGTAAAATAGAGATCGAGTATTACTCCGCCGCCGAGCTGGACCGGAT
>DASWFA010000607.1:0-2197 GCA_036394475.1 Binatia bacterium | reverse complement strand
TTTGACTCCCGCATTCATCATCTAACCCGCCTGCAGCGCTTCCGCCTGGTAGTGCGTGTTGAGCGCGTCGAGCAGCTCTTCGAGCTCGCCCTCGATCACCCGGTCGAGCTTGTACAGGGTAAAATTGATGCGGTGGTCCGTCATCCTGCCCTGGGGAAAATTATAGGTCCGGATTCTTTCGCTGCGGTCGCCGCTTCCGACCATCAGCTTCCGCGTGGCGGCGATCTCGGAGCTCTGCTCGTCCTGCTTTTTTTCCAGCAGGCGCGCGCGCAGGATCTTCAGCGCCTTGGCGCGGTTCTTGTGCTGCGATTTTTCGTCCTGGCACGAGACCACGAGCCCGGTGGGGATATGGGTCATCCGGACCGCCGAGTCGGTCGTGTTGACGCTCTGCCCGCCCGGGCCGGAGGCGCGCATGACGTCCACTTTCAAGTCCTTGGGATCGATATTCACTTCGACTTCGTCCGCCTCGGCCAGCACGGCGACCGTCACGGTCGAGGTGTGGATGCGGCCCGAGCCCTCGGTCACCGGAATCCGCTGCACCCGGTGCACGCCGCCCTCGAACTTGAGCCGGCTGTAGGCGCCTTTGCCCTCGACCAGCAGGATGATTTCCCTGAGGCCGCCGAGGCCGGTCGGGTTGGAGCTCATGATCTCGACGCGCCAGCCCTGATTCTCCGCGTAGCGCGTGTACATGCGCGAGAGCTCGGCGGCGAACAGCGCCGCCTCGTCGCCGCCGGTGCCGGCCCGGATCTCGAAGATGACGTTTTTGCTGTCGTTCGGGTCCTTAGGGAGCAGCAACTGCTTCAACTGGCCCTCGAGCTTCTCCTTGCGCTCGCGCAAGAGCCCGAGCTCTTCCTTCGCCAGCTCGCGCATCGCTTCGTCTTCTTCTTCGTTCAAAAGCTCCCGGTTCGCCGCGATCTCCTGCTCGTTCTTTTTCCAGGCCCGGTAGCGGGTGACGAGCTCTTCTAAGTCGGAGCGCTCCTTGGCGATCTTGGAATACTCCCTCTGCCGCCCCGGCAGCGCCGGGTCGCTCATGAGGGTTTCCAGCTGCGTGTAGCGCTTTTCGACTTCGGCTAATTTATCCAGCATGGCTTATCCGTGATCCGGTTCGAGATGACTCAGCTCCGAAATTCTTTTGTTCGCCCAAAATAAAAAAGGGCAAAAGACGATATACCGCCCTTTGCCCTTTCCGTACTCAAGCTCGCTAGTAATTCACATTCAGTCCGAAACCTCCGCTAGGCCGAGCTCTTGATGCCGTATTTCCTTCTGAACTTCTCTACCCGGCCGGCCGAGTCGACGAACTTTTGCTTGCCCGTATAGAAAGGGTGGCATTCCGAGCAGATCTCCACGTGGATGCTGGGCACCGTGGAGCGGGTCTCGACCACGTGGCCGCAGGCGCAGACGATCTTCGCCGGCTTGTACTCTGGATGGATGTTTTCTTTCATGACGACCTCTGTGGAATTTATAGCATGAACGGCCACCGGCTTCAAACTCCGCCCGGGCTCGCCGTCACGGCCGCTCGTGGGGCAGCGGCTGGTAAACCGTCCCGCCGCGGACCGCCCACACGGGCGCCAGCGCCTGGCGCGCCGGCAGCGTCCCCTGCTGGGAATCGAGAGCCTCCCACGCGCGCTCCTCGAGCCTCAAGACCGAGATGTCCGCCGCGCCGCCGACGCGGAGCGACCCCATTTCGCCGCCGCGCCCGAGCAGCCGGGCGGCGTTCGCCGTCGCCATGCGGACGACCTCGGGGAGAGAGAAGCCGAGCGCCATTAATTTGGCCATCGTCGTCGGCAGATCGTAGACCGGACCGGCGCGGTTGCCGCGGTGGCCGTCGGTCGAGACGCCGTCGGGCCGGAGGCCCTGGTCGAGCACGCGCCGGGCGACGTCGAAGTTCAGGTTGTGGAGCCCGTGCCCGACATCGAAAAGCACGCCGGAGTCGCGCGCCGCGCGCACCTCCGGCCAGAGCCGGCCGTTGGGGTCGAGGAGCCCGCCGGGATGGACCGTGAACATGTGCGTGACGATGTCGCCCGGAGCGAGATGGGCCAGCACGTCGGCCACCGGCGGCGGCGCCGCGGTCTTGCTCCAGCTCTCGCCGATGTGCACCAGAAGCGGCAGCCGGAGATTATCGGCCAGCCGCCGGGCGCGCCGGAGCGGCTGGAGGCCTTCGGACCCCAGCGCGGCGCCGGTCGCCATCACTTTGATG
>DASWFA010000606.1:0-2799 GCA_036394475.1 Binatia bacterium | reverse complement strand
GGCTTTCTCGCTGCGGCGCTGGCGGCGCTATTTTTCTCGGCCGCCGTTCCATCCACCGCCGGCGCGGCGACGCCCGACAAGTCCAAGGGACCCGCCAAGGCGCCCGGCCGCCCGGTCCCGGCCAAGCCGGTGGCCGCCGGGTCGCCCACCGAACAGATCCGCGACACGGTGAGCACGATCGTGGCGATCTTAAAAAATCCCGCTCTCAAGACGGAAGCGAAAAAGAACGAGCGCCGCGATCAGCTGCGGCGGGCGATTTACGCCCGGTTCGACTTTACCGAAATGGCCAGGCGCTCTCTCGGAACCGAGTGGCGCAGCTTGAATCCCAAGCAGCAGGAGGAGTTTACCAAGCTCTTCACCGATCTGCTCGAGCGCGCCTACCTGGACCAGATCGAGTCTTACAACAACGAGAAGTTCGCCTATATCAAAGAGACGGTCGATCAGGAATACGCCGAGGTGCAGGGGAGGATTTTGACCGGCAAGGGCGAGGAATATTCCCTGGACTACCGGCTCCGCCAGGCGGGCAGGGAGTGGAAGGTCTACGACGTCGTGGTCGAAAATATCAGCCTGGTCAACAACTACCGCTCCCAGTTCAGCCGGGTCATCGCGAACCAGTCCTACGACGAGCTGGTCCGCAAGATGAAGGACAAGCAGTTCGCCTCCGCGAGCGTGGAAAAGAAACCGTAAGGCCGCCTTTGGTCCGGGTCTCGGCATGCTGGCCGCGTTGCTCGACGCCCCCAAGCCCGTAGAACAAAATCCCCTCAAGCTGGCGGATATCCCCGACCCCGCTCCCGGCGACCGGGAGATCCGCGTCCGCGTCGCCGCCTGCGGCATCTGTCACACCGATCTCCACACCGTGGAAGGCGACCTCGCCCTGCCGCGGCTGCCGCTCGTGCCGGGCCATCAAGTCGTCGGCCTGGTCGAGTCGCGCGGGCGCGGCGCCGGGCGCTTCCAAGAAGGCGAGCGCGTCGGCCTCGCCTGGCTCCATCGCGCCTGCGGGGAATGCGTCTATTGCCGGAGAGGCGACGAGAACCTGTGCGCGCGGGCGGAGTTCACCGGGCTCCAGGCCGACGGCGGCTACGCCGAATTCGCCGTCGCGGACGAGGCGTTCGCCTATCCCCTGCCGGACGGCTTTTCCGACCGCCAGGCGGCGCCGCTTCTCTGCGCCGGGGTGATCGGCTACCGCGCGCTGAAGCTCTCGGGCATCCGCCCCGGCGGGCGGCTGGGGCTTTTCGGCTTCGGCGCCTCGGCGCATATCGCCATTCAAGTCGCGCGCCATTGGGGCTGCGAGGTCTACGTCTTCACGCGCGGCGCGGAGCACCGGCGGCTCGCCCGCGAGCTCGGCGCCGCCTGGACCGGCGGCGCCGGAGAGACGGCGCCGGAAAAAATCTCGGCGGGAATTATTTTCGCGCCCGCGGGTCCGCTCGTCCTCGACGCCCTCGGCGCGCTCGACCGGGGCGGCGCGGTGGCGCTGGCGGGAATCGCCATGACGCCGATCCCCGAGATCGATTATGCGCGGTTGCTGTACCATGAGCGAAAGCTCGTGAGCGTCGCCAACGCCACCCGGCGCGACGCCGAGGAGCTGCTCGGGATCGCCGCGGCGATCCCGGTGCGAACGGAAGTGGAGATTTTTCCTCTGGCCGATATCAACCGGGCGCTGGGAAAATTGAAGCGGGGAGAGATGCGCGGCGCCGGCGTCGTCGAGGTCGGCGGCTGACACCCGGGGGAAAAACCATGGCAACCAAGCCTCACGACGTGATCGTCATCGGCGGCGGCATCGTCGGCCTCGCGACGGCGATGAAAATGCTGGAGCGTTTTCCCCGGCTGTCGCTCCTCGTGCTGGAAAAAGAGGCCCAGATCGCCCGCCACCAGACCGGCCACAACAGCGGCGTCATCCACGGCGGGATCTATTACAAGCCGGGGTCTCTCAAGGCGGAGACCTGCGGCGCCGGGCGCCGGGCGCTGCTGGAGTTCTGCGACCGGAACGGGATCGCCTACGAGCTCTGCGGCAAGGTCATCGTCGCGACCGGGGAGGAAGAGCTCCCGCGCCTCGAAGAGCTTTACCGGCGCGGCGTGGCGAACGGAGTCCCGGGCCTGGAGATGATCGGTCCGGAGCGGCTGAGAGAGATCGAGCCCCACGCCCGCGGCATCCGGGCGGTCTATTCTCCGGCCACCGGCATCGTCGATTACGTCCAGGTGGCCCAGGCCTACTGTCAAAGGCTCCGCGAGCTGGGCGGGGATATCCTCACTTCGCGGGAAGTGAAAACCGTCCACCGGCAGAGCGGCGGCCTCTCCGTGCGCACCTATTGGGAAGAATTTCGCGGCCGCTTTCTCATCAACTGCGGCGGCCTCTACTCCGATCGCATCGCCCGCATGACGCTCGGCGAGGAGCCGCCCGGCGGCGCCGCCGACGTGCAAATCGTGCCGTTCCGGGGCGAGTATTACAAAGTCGCGCCCGAGAAAGGCGTACTGATCAAAGGGCTCATCTATCCGGTGCCCGACCCGTCCTTCCCCTTCCTGGGCGTCCATTTTACCCGCTCGATCCACGGCTACGTCGAGGCCGGGCCGAACGCGGTGCTCGCCTTCGCGCGCGAAGGCTACCGGACGCGGGACGTCAATTTTCGCGAGCTGTGGGAGACGATTTCGTTTCCCGGTTTTCGCTCGGTGGCGAAGCGGTACTGGAAGACGGGTCTGGAGGAACAGTACCGCTCGTTCAGCAAACGGGCCTTCACCCGGGCGCTCCAGCGCTTGCTGCCGGCGATCACCGCCGCCGATCTGCAGCCCGGCGGCGCCGGCGTG
>DASWFA010000605.1:0-2796 GCA_036394475.1 Binatia bacterium | reverse complement strand
CTATTGATAACCGCCCCTTTGGCGGCGCTCCTGTGGGCGAACCTGCCCCTCGACAACCATGAGGAACGCCGTCCCCGGCCTTTACGCGCCGCCCTGGCCGGCGCCCTGGTCGGTATCTGTTGCTACGGTTATCAGTCGGTGCGTTTGTTCCTGCCGCTTTTTTTACTCGCTGCCTTTCTGGCGGCCCCAATGGCATGGCTCGGCCGTCTGAAGACCCGCGACGGGGCGCTGGCGATCGGGACGCTGGTCCTTACCGCGGCGATTACTTTCGGTCCGTTGCTGTGGCGCCATGTCGTCGACCCGGAAATCAGCCGACGAGCGCAAATCCAGGGGTGGGTTTGGAATCAATCGGACGCGACGGAAGTGAAAGTGACGAAAGCCTTGAGTCGTTATCCCGGACACTTCGGGCTCGATTTCCTCTTCATCAACGGCGACGGCGATCCGGCTCTTGCGTCGCCGCCGGGCACGGGACTTTTCTATTGGTATGATCTGCCGTTCATGGTCTTGGGCCTGGTCTTTTGTCTGTCGCGCGTGAGGTCGTCCCGGCCGGCCGGACTGCTGCTCCTCTGGCTCCTGTTGTATCCCGCCGCCGATCTCCTGAACGAACATCCCACGCTGCACGCCTTGAGGAGCTTGCCCGGTCTGCCCGGGCTGATATTATTGGCCGCGGTGGGAGCGGTAGTCGCGGGTGAATGGTTGTGGCGCCGCCGTCAAACGACTTTCGCCATCGGTTTTGCGCTGGCGCTGGCGGTGATCGCGCTCGACGCGCGTTTCCTCAGGGAGTTCTTCGGCGAGAGCTTTAATCGGCAAAAATATTCCCTGGCGGTCTGGACGGCGGATATCTTCGAGGCAGCCGAGTGGCTCAAGCCGAGACTTGGCGGTCTGGACGCCGTTTTTATCACGGGATATGCGACCCATCCCGACATTGTGACTCTGGTGGGACTCGGCTACGATCCCCGACAGTGGTTCCGCGACGTTCGGGAGCTCGCGCATGGGCCGCTGCCGGACGGCAGGTACAAATATGCCTACATCTATCACGGCTACGGCAAAATCCATTTTATGTTCGGCGCTGCGGGGGAAGCTTCGCTCAAGAGATTGACCGCAAACAGCCGGGCCGATCGCGTCGTGTTTATCGTCCGGCCGGGGGAATGGGCTCTAAGCAAGCGGTTTTCGCCGGTTCACGAAATCGTCAATCCCAAAGGGCAAACGGTCTTGCAGATATTCGATACGGTTCTCTGAGAGACGCGCATGGTTAGAGTGAGCCCCCCGTTGCCAAGACAGCCCGAACGAGCATCCCGGTCGGTCAAACGAAAGATAGGCTCGCCCCGGCGCTGAATGACGACGTCTTTAAAAGCGAAACTCGCCGGCTGGCTGCCGCCCGTTTTAATTGTCTTGTCGACGGTCGCGGCTTTTTTCCCCGCATTGAGGGGCGATTTCGTCCATTGGGACGACGACGTCAACATCGTTCAAAATTTCAACTATCGCGGCCTGGGCTGGAAGCAGCTCGCCTGGATGTTCACCAACGTCGACCTGGGGCATTACCAGCCGCTCGGCTGGGTCACCCTGGGACTCGACTACGTTTTGTGGGGGATGGATCCCCACGGCTATCATCTCACCAATCTCATTCTCCATGCGCTGAACGGCGTCCTGTTCTATTTCGTCGCGCTCCGCTTGCTGGCCGCCGCTTTTCGCCACCCGCTAAATCCGGGCGAGTTTTCGCTGCGGGCGGCGGCGCTGTTTGCCGCGCTTCTTTTTGCGCTTCATCCTCTGCGGGTCGAGTCGGTGGCCTGGATCACCGAGCGCCGCGGGCTCCTGGCCGGCGTTTTCTTTTTTCTCAGCCTGCTTTGCTACCTGCGGGCGGTTGCCCGCGCGGAGGCCGCCAGATCGCGCTGGATGGGCGCGGCCCTGGTCGCCTATGGGCTGTCTCTGGTCTCGAAAACCAGCGGCGTGGCGCTGCCCGTGGTGCTTCTGGCGCTCGATGTCTATCCGCTCGGCCGGCCGGGCGGCGGGGTGAGGGCTTGGCTGGAGGCGAGAAATCGCAGAATTCTATCCGAGAAGGCGCCGTTTCTTATCATCGCAATTGCGGCCATGGCCGTCGCGGTGATCGCGGAGCATCAAAGGGGGGCGATGCGCGGCCTCGACAAATACGGCCCGGGCCTGCGCGTCGCTCAGGGTCTATTTGCGCCGGCGTTTTATCTCTGGAAAATGCTCGTTCCGGCAGGCTTGTTTCCGATGTACGCCAAGGTCGCCGACGCGGTTCCGGCGTACTGGCCGTTTCAGCCCGGCGCGGCGGCGATCCTCTCCGCGGGCATCGCCGTCACGCTGGCGCTTACGGCCGGCTTGTTTTTGTTGCGAAGCCGCTTTCCGGCCGGACTGGCGAATTGGTTTTGCTATGTCGCTTTGCTGGGGCCGGTGCTCGGGATCGTTCGCTTCGGGGATTATTTGGCCGCCGATCGGTATACCTATCTCGCCTGCCTCGGGTGGCCGCTGCTCGCCGCCGGCGGCGCTATTTCCATCACGCGCCTCGATAAAGAAAGCCGCCCTTACAAGGCCCGCCTCTTGTGCGCGGCCGGGGTCCTGGTCTTAGCCGGACTCGGCGCCTTGACCTGGAAGCAATCGCGGGTATGGCGCGACTCGGAGACGTTATTCCAACACGTTCTCACGGTCGCCCCCGATTCCGCGGCCGCGCACAATAACCTGGGCATTATTTTGGGCAGCCGCGGCGAGCTGGACGAAGCGATCAGACACTATCGCCTGGTCCTCAAAACCGACCCCGACGACGACAATGCCCATTTC
>DASWFA010000604.1:0-5718 GCA_036394475.1 Binatia bacterium | reverse complement strand
GTCGGCGCCGGCGGAGTGCGCGCGGGAGCGGGAGCCGGCGCAGGCGCCGGAGACAAGTAGAAAGTTAATTTGAGATAACCGCGCCCCTCATAAAAGCGGGCGGAAGAGATCGCTGTTCGAGCGCGCAATACGCTCGAAGAGGAATTTTGATCCCTTTCGCCCGTTTTTCTTATCGGGCAACGGAAAATTTGGTCTATTCGCTTCGCGCGGCGTCCGCCTGTCCCAGACGGCTGAGCACCGCGCCGAGCGGACCGGCGTCGGCCGGAAGACCGTTGATATAGGCGATCGTCTGACCCGAGTAAGGCGAGACGCGCGGGCCGGGCGTCAGAATGCCGGCGAGGTTCAGCGGGTCGGCGGCGGCGACGAGAACCGGCTCTTCTGTTTTGTTATCGGAGCGGCGCACGGCGCGGAGCAGCTCGACCGCCCCGGCGAGGGCGAACTGCTGGCCCACGAAGCCGCCGACGAACCGGCCGCCGCGGATCTCGCCGCGCGCTTCGAGCCGGCGGCAAACATCGAGAATGCTCCGCCACGACGGCGCTGCGCTCTCGCGCGCGATGAGCTCCCGGAAAATCACGCCGTAGCGTCTGAGCAGCTGGCGCGCCATGAACTCGGCCGATTGGCCCGATTGATTTTGGGCGCCGTCGTCGCCCGGCGAGCGCCAGAGCGACCAGCGGCCGACCGGCATCAGCCGCTCCGGCGCGCGGCCGCCCGGAATCACTCTCAGCCGGCGCCGCGCCTGGCGCTTGTTTTCCGGCAGCAGGAGGACGCGCAGCCCCGCGATGCCGTCGCCCGTTACCAGGCCGGCGGCGACCAGCTCCCACAGCGCCTGCTCGGTCCTGGCTTTGAGAAGTCCCGCGCCGCGCGCGATATCGGCGAGAAAAGACGCGCCGTGTTTTTCCAGGTACTCGAGCGCGCTCCGCGCGGCCACCGACAGCGCCGGGACGACGCCGGGCGCGCCGAGGAAATTCGCCAGGTCGTCGCGCAGCACGAAGGAGATCGGCGCCGCGCGGCCCGGCGACCGGCGTCTTTTTCTCCGCGTTCCGGCGCTCGCGCCGTCGTCCTCTTTGACGCTCGGGCGGAGCCGCCCCCAGCTCACCACGCCGCCGAGGCACAGCTCTTCGAGGGATTTCGGGTCGTAGTCCGCCACGCGGGCGGCAAGGACGTGCTGCTCCCAGGAGGGCGCGGGGAGCTCGAGCCCCTGGAGCTGGCCGACGATCTCCGCCACGCCGTCGCGCCCGCGGAGCTGCGTCCCCGGCTCCACGTGCTGCCAGCGGAACAGGAAGCGCATGAAATCGGCGGCGGTGACCGGCTCGATCTCGCGCCGGAGCCGCCCGAGCGTGAGCCGGTGGATGCGCGCCAAAAGGCCGCGCTCGCACCATTCGGTCTCGCCCGCCGCGCCCGTTCCGGTGAACTGGCCGCGCAACACCGCGCCGGCGACTTCCAGGGCGATCAAAGCCTGCTCGACGGTGGCGAGCGGCAGGCCCAATCTGGCGGCGAGCGCCGCCGCCGTCACCGGCCCGCTCAAATCCATCCAGCCGTGAATGATTTTACGCGCGGCCTCCTCGCGCGAGAGCGCGGCGGCGTTCTTGACCGGATCGGGAAGCTCCGGCTCGAAGCGCACTTCGGGGACCAGGCCCCGGACGAGACCGATGCGCTCGGCGGCGACGTACGCGCGGCGCTCCAAGTTATTCTGGTTATTCTGGTTATTCTGGCCGTCCAGCTTCCAGGACGCAACGGCCGCCCTGTTATCGGCGATCAGTTTGTCCGCCCACGCGGACCATTCGGCAGCCTCGCCCACAGGCAAAAATCCTGCCGAGAGCAAAAGGTCGTGCAGCTCCTCCGCGTCGCGGAGGTCGGGCCGCGCCTCCTCGCGGACCTCGGCGATCGCCTCGGGGCTGAGCGCGCCGATGCCGCGCGCGAGATCGGGGTCGGTGCGCCGGAGCGAGACCGCGCGGGCGCGCCGCTCTTCCAGCGGCGCGTCGTCGAGGAACGCGTATGGGTTGGCGTTGAGAATTTCATGCGCCATCGGCGACGGCGCCGGCGTATCGACGGAGACGGTTTTCAATTGGCCCGCCTCGATCGCGCCGATGATCTCCCTGAGACCGTTCAAGTCCATCGCCTCGTGCAGGCAGTCGCGCATCGTCTCTTCCACCAGCGGATGGTCCGGCAGCTCGACCGGCCCGGCGCGGTTGTCCTGGCACATGACCTGCTCGGGGAAGACCGCCGCGAGCAGGTCTTCGGCGCGCATGCGCTGGAGCGCGACCGGGACTTTTTTTCCGCCGCTGAAGCGGAGCAGCGCCAGGGCGCGGGAGGCGTTCCAGCGCCAGCGGTTGTCGAACATCGGCGAGGCGAGCGCCGCCTGGACGAGGTCGCGCTCGAGGTTGGCGCTCCGGACCAGGCTGAAGACGTCGGCCAGGGAAAACGAATGCTGCTCGCCGAGCGAGATGACGATGCCGTCGTCGGTCGCGGCGGCCTGCAGCTCCCGGTCCCAGGTGACGCAGAAGCGCTTGCGGAGCGCGAGTCCCCAGGCGCGGTTGACCGCGCCGCCGAACGGCGCGTGGACCACGAGCTGCATGCCGCCGGCCTCGTCGAAAAAGCGCTCCGCGACGATGCAGCTCTCCCCCGGCACGCAGCCGAGCATCGCGTGGGTCTCCGCGACGTAGGCGATCATTTGACTGGCGGCGGCTTCCGCCACGCCGGTCTCGTCTTGCAGCCACGTCACCGCAGCGGTTTTGTCGGCGGCGCGCCGGGCGATCTCCTCTCTTAAATCCGAGAGCGCCGAGGAGAGCTCGCGGCTCCGCGCCGGCGACTCGCCGAGCCAGAACGGGATCGACGGCGGCAGGCCGTGCGCGTCCTCGACCCAGACTTTACCGTTGGAAACGCGCCGGATGCGCCACGAGTTGTTGCCGAGGAGAAAGATATCCCCGGCCAGGCTCTCGATGGCGAAGTCCTCGTTCACCTTGCCGACGAACGTCTCGTCGCCGGCCAGAATCACGTCGTAGTCCGCGGTCTCGGGAATCGCCCCGCCGTTGGTGATGGCGGCGAGCCGCGCGCCGCGACGGGCGCGCAGCCGGCCGTGCACCTGGTCGCGGTGGATATAGGCCTGCCGCCGCCCCCGGCGATTGGCGATGCCTTCGGCCAGCGTCTCCAGCACTTTGTCGAAATCCGCGCGGGTTAAATTTCTATAGGGATAGGCGCGGCGCATGAGACGGAACAGATCGTCCTCGGCGATGCTTTTATCTTCGGGCTGATTCTCCAAGACCTTTCCGGAATCGTGCCTCGACGGGCTTAGCACGAACGGTCGGGACATTGTGGTTTCTTTCCGTTCGCCCTGAACTTGCCCGTCCTGAGCGTAGTCGAAGGGTCGAAGGGCGCCCGAAGTATCTTTGACCGGCTTGGGCGACGGCGCGACGCTGGCGACCGTCGCGACCATCTGCTGGGCCAGAATATCGAGCGGTCTTTCGGGGATGCTCACGCGGTCGAGCGCCCCCGCCCTGGCGGCGCGGACCGCCGCCGCGCTCTGCATGAGGTCGTCGCGCGTCAGCGGGTAGAATATCCCCTTCGGCACCGCGCCGAGCCAGTGGCCCGAGCGGCCGATCCTTTGGAACAGCGACGCCAGGCTCCGCGGCGCGCCGATGTGGCAGACCAGCTCGACGTGGCCGATGTCGATGCCGAGCTCGAGCGACGCGCTCGCGACGACCACGGGGAGCTTGCCGGTCTTGAGCCCCTCTTCGACCGCGAGGCGGTTCTTTCGCGACATGCTGCCGTGGTGCGCGCCGACCCGGCCGTCGCCGAGCCGCGCGGTCAGCTGGTGCGCGACGCGCTCGACGAGCCGCCGCGTGTGCACGAAGACGAGCGTGGTCCGGTGCGCTTTCACCTCGGCGACGATGCGCTCGTAGACCTCGTTCCAAACCTCCTGGCTCGTGATCGGCCCCAAGTCCTGGTCCGGCACGTCGATCGAGAGATCGAGCGCGCGCTTGTGGCCGACGTCGATAATCTCACAATCGGGCGCGCCTGTGGCGTCGATATTTTCCGCGCCGACCAAAAGCCGGGCGATCTCCTCGATCGGTTTTTGCGTCGCCGAGAGGCCGATCCGCTGGAGCGGCTTTTCCGCCAGCGCGTCGAGCCGTTCGAGCGAGAGCGCCAGGTGCGAGCCGCGCTTGTCGTCGGCGATGGCGTGGATCTCGTCCACGATCGCGGTCTCCGCCGTCCGCAGGATGCGCCGCCCCTGCTCGGAGGTGAGAAGGATATACAGCGACTCCGGCGTCGTGATGAGGATGTGCGGCGGGCGCTTGACCATGAGGCGCCGCTCGGCCTGCGGCGTGTCGCCGGAGCGCACCGCGATGCGGATCTCCGGCAGCCGCATGAACAGCCCCTCCGCCTCGGCGAGCTTCATGATCCCGGCGAGCGGCACGCGCAGGTTCTTCTCGATGTCGTTGCCGAGCGCCTTCAGCGGCGAGATATAGACGACGCTGGTCCGGTCCTCGAGCCCGCCCGCCAGGCCGCGCTCGACCAGCCGGTTGATCGACCAGAGAAAGGCCGCCAGCGTCTTGCCGGTGCCGGTGGGCGCGGCGATCAGCGCCGGCCGCCCGGCGGCGATGTGGGCCCAGCCGTGCTCCTGCGGCGCGGTCGGGCCGGCGAAGTTCTCGGTGAACCAGCGGCGGACCAGGGGGTGAAACGGAATAGAAATCATAAAAGAAATGTCCGATTATTTTAAAGGTTAGAGGCTGGAGAGGCAAGTTGAAACTCGCCAAGCGCGACGCCGAATCGAATGGCCCGCCGGAGCCGCGATGGACGGCTCAACGTGGAACCCCGGAGTAGGCTCTTTCCTGCACGTGAAGGGCTTTTCCTTCGTCAAACCGGCCCCCCACGGATGAAAATCTCAATCCGGACAAAGGCGATTGCCCGTCTCTTCAAGGCGCATAGGCATGGCGCGGTTTGTGCTTGCCGATCTTAAGTTTAGCTTCGTTGGCGCGGCTGGGGAGGAAAACATATGGCGTCCGCATCCGAGGGCCCGACCTGGATAATGGAACTTCGGTGCCGGTATTGCTATCTGTTGTTTACCGTCAAAGGCGTCGTTCCGACGACGATCGCGCATGCGGAAGCGGCCAAATGCCCGCATTGCGGTCATGAGCCCGCCAAATCCTTCGGGGCGTCTTTCGACGCTAAAACCCACTCGATTGTGCAGCTAAAAAGAGAGCGCTAACCAGGTCCGCGCGTCAATCCACCGGATTAGCGGCGCGGCGCCGGACGCCGCGCTTGGTCCCGGGCCAAGCGGATCGATTCTTCTATTTCGCCGATCGCGGCCGGGCAGTGCGCGACGGCGATCCGCTGCATCTCGCCGGCGGTCCGCTCGTCGCATGTGATCAAAAACCGATAGGGCGAATTTTTTATATAGCGGGTGATATCGACGGCGGCATGGATCGCCAGAAAAACCGCGGAGCCTATGGGAGCATAAGTAAGGAAAGAGTCGAGACATTCGGGGGCGAGCAGAATCGACACCGCGGCGTCCATGCGTCGGAAAGTAGTTCCGCCCGGCCCCGGCTGTCAATATGACTTTAGTCGGAAAAGGCCGACCTGTCTTATTCATTGAGCCGCCGCCGCGCGGCAAGTCTACCGGCTGGGCTCGCGGCCGGGATTTTCATTGGCGAGAAGCAGGATGCAGGTTTCGCAAACCTCGGCGATCGGCGGCAACTCGGTCTGCTCCATGACTTCGCC
>DASWFA010000603.1:0-5228 GCA_036394475.1 Binatia bacterium | reverse complement strand
CTCGCGCTGCTGGGCGCGAAGGATTCGAAGTGAGGGGTCCAGTTTATCTGACCCCGCGTCCCGATCCGGCTCGCTCCCCTTCCATCCCTATCGGGCGCTAAAACTTCCGCCTATCTTGAGGTGGCGCGGCCCGCCCTGTAGGATACTTATCTGAGTCTAAAGCGGCATTTGCGGCGGGAAGCGTGGCGCATGGCCCATCCTGAAAGCGACGGAAACGAAAAAATCGGCGTTTTGGTCGGCGGCGGACCGGCTCCCGGCATCAATGGAGTCATCAGCGCGCTGACCCTGGAGGCGCGCAACCGGGGCCGCCAGGTCGTCGGCATCTTCGACGGCTTCCAGTGGCTCATGGCGGGCGACACGGAAAAAGTGAAGCTCCTGGACCACGACGACGTGTCCCGGATCCACTTCCAGGGCGGCTCCATCCTGAACACCTCGCGCGCCAATCCGACGAAAAAGCCCGAGCACCTCGACGCGGTTCTGGCGTCTCTAAGGAAATTGGGCATCGGCTATCTCGCCACCATCGGCGGCGACGACACGATGTTCTCGGCCAGCCGGCTGGCCGAGCGCGCGGCCGGGCGGCTGCGCGTCTGCCACGTGCCGAAGACCATCGACAACGACCTCCCTTTGCCCGGCGACATCCCCACGTTCGGCTTCGAGACCGCGCGCCACCTGGGCTTCGCCCTGGTGCGCAATCTGATGGAAGACGCGCGCGCCACCCAGCGTTGGTATTTCGTCGTCGTCATGGGCCGCTCCGCCGGCCACCTGGCGCTCGGCATCGGCAAGGCCACGGGGGCGACGCTTACCGTCATTCCGGAGGAGTTTGACGGCGCGGTCCGGCTCGAGACGCTGTGCGATCTCCTCGAAGGGGCGATCCTGAAGCGCAAGGCGCTGTGGGGTAGGCTCGACGGTGTGGCTTTGATCGCCGAGGGGCTGCTGGAGCGGCTCACCGCCGAGGAGATGACCTCCGTCGAAGGCGTGCGGATCGTGCGCGACGACTACGGCCATCTGCGCCTGGCCGAGATGGACCTGGCGTTCATCCTGAAAACGCAGGTCGAGCGCCGGTTCGCCGGGCGCGCCGAGCGCATCGGCATTACGCACAAGACCATCGGCTACGAGGTGCGCTGCGCGGACCCGCTCGCGTTCGACTGCGAGTACGTGCGCGCGCTGGGCTACGGCGCGGCGGAGTTTCTCCTGAGCCCGGACCCGGAGGCGTCGCGCTTTCACGGCGCGCTGGTCTGCCTCGACAACGGCAAGCTGCGCTACCTCAACTTCGACGACCTGCTCGATCCCGAGACGGGCAGGACGAAGATTCGCCTGGTCGACGTCGGCAAGCCGTCCTACAAGATCGCCCGGGAGTACATGATCCGCCTGGAGCGGGAAGACTTCGACGACCGGGAGCGGCTCGCCGCCCTGGCGCGGGCCGCGTCCAACGGCGCCGGCGGCTTGAGCCCCGAGGAGTTTCAAAAAAAATTCCGCTACCTGGTGACGGAAATGCGAGGGGGAGTTTGAACATGACGACGCGCGTCGGGATCAACGGCTTCGGAAGGATCGGGCGGCTCTGCCTGCGCTCGATGCTCCAGCGCCATAAGGAGACTCTGTCGGTCGTGGCGATCAACGACATGGCCGACCCGCAGACCAACGCCCATCTCTTCGAGTACGACACCACGTACGGCCGCTTTCCCGGAATCGTCGAAGCGGGCGAGGGGGCGATCCGCATCGACGGGCAGGAGCTCAAAGTGCTTTCCCAGAAGGACCCGGCGCGCCTGCCGTGGAAAAACCTGGAGGTGGACATCGTCATCGAATCGACCGGGGTCTTCACCGACGGCCAGCAGGTCCGCGCGCACCTCGACGCCGGCGCGAAGAAGGCGATCATCACCGCCCCGGCGAAGAACGAGGACATCACGCTGGTGCTGGGCGTGAACGACTCGCGCTACGAGCCGAAAAAACACCACATCGTCTCCAACGCCTCGTGCACGACCAACTGCCTGGCGCCCGTGGCGAAGACGCTCCACGAGACCTTCGGCATCGAGCGCGGCCTCATGACCACGGTCCACTCCTACACCAACGACCAGCGCATCTTGGACCTGATGCACAAGGACCTCCGCCGCGCCCGCGCCGCCGCGATGAACATCGTCCCGACCACGACCGGCGCGGCCAAGGCGATCGGCCTGGTGATCCCCGAGCTAAAGGGCAAGCTCCACGGCCTGTCGCTCCGCGTGCCGACCTCGACCGTGTCGGTCGTCGATCTCGTCGCGGACTTGAAGCGATCGGCTTCCGAAGCCGAGATCAACGCCGCGCTCAAAGAAGCCGCCGGCAACCATCTGAAGGGCATTCTCGAATACACGGACAAGCCGCTCGTCTCGAGCGACTTCCGCGGCAACCCGGCTTCGTCGATCGTCGACGGGCTTTCCACCACCGTCCTGGAGGGAAAAATGGCCAAGGTGCTGGCCTGGTACGACAACGAATGGGGTTACAGCTGCAGAGTCGCCGACCTGGCGGCCTTCATGGCCGGGGCGGCGTGATTTTACGGCTCGAGCGAAAGGAGGAGAACGATGATTGCCAAAGATATCATGACGGAGCGGGTGATCACCGCGCCCGCCGAGACGCCGGTGAAGAATCTGGCCGAGCTCCTGATGACCAATCAGATCAGCGGCGTGCCGGTCGTCGATGGGGCCGGCAAGGTGCTCGGCGTCGTTTCCGAGGCCGACGTGCTGGCGAAACAAGGAAAAAGCGCCAGGGACATCATGAGTCCCGACATCTTCACCGTTCGCGCGGACGCCTCGCTGGAAGAGATCGCCGCGCTCATGTCGCGGCACAAAATCAAACGCGTGCTGGTCGTCGGCGAAAAGGAGCTGGCGGGGATCGTGAGCCGGGCGGACATCATCCGGGCGATCGCGCTGGGCGACTACGTCCCGCTCCAGTCGCCGGTGTACGATTTGTGATGGCGAAAGGCAGGCGGGCCGAACGCGGCGGACGGGCGACTTGAATTCACTCGCCCGCCGCTCGCCTTCTCACGACCGCAGGTCTTTCTTTTTTCGCTCGAACTCGTTCGTGTCGATCTCGCCCTTGGCGTAGCGCTCTTCGAGGATCGCCAGCGCCGCGGCCGATTTTTTGTCTCTCCTGAGCGAGAGGATCAGGCGGGCTATGAGCGCGATCCCGCCGACGACGATTCCCCAAAAAAGAATCATCACCAGGACCGCGGTCAGCATCCCCCACCGCCCCCTGCCCCAGAAAAAATGCCACTGCCAGGGCCGCCGCTCCGGCACCGGCCAGGGCAGCTGGGTCAAGAGCTGATAACCGAGGAGGATCAGACGCTCCACGGTTGGAACTATACGAAAAGCGAGGGGCGATTGGTAGGGGGTGAAATAAGTTAAAAGGGCGAAAGAGAGACTGTTTGCGGCCGTCCTGGCGGGAGCCAAACAACTCTCTTCCGCCCGTTGCACGACGGCCTGAGCTTATTCGACCCAAACACCGGCGCTGAGCGGCGTTACGCCCGCGCCCACGCCGTGTCCGCCGATGCCTATGCCCGCCGAGACGCAGCCCGACAGGGCCAACAAGCCCAGAAGAAGCGAGCAAACGACGATCGATTTGATCCGTTCCATTGCGTTACCTCCTCTCTCGACGGTCTTGTCTCTAACTCCATTTTCCCTGTAAGAGCCGCCGCGATCAACACCGGTAAATACCCGGCCGGGATTAAGCGGCGCGCCAACTTGACTTTTCTCCCCTGCTACAGCGATAATTCCCTAAAATTATTATAGAATCGCGCATCATGCCCCGCGTCAAGCTGAGCTTCATTTCCGGAGTCAACGAACGGGTCGCGCCGCTTCTCGACGGCACGGTCCAGCCCGAGGGCGTCGAGCTGCTCGTCACCCGCTCGGACCCGTCGGAGACTTTCTGGCGCCAGCTCAAGTTCGGGGAATTCGAGATCTCCGAGATGTCGCTCTCGTCCTATCTCATCGCCAGGTCGCGCGGCTTCGACATGATCGCGCTCCCCGTCTTTCCCTCGCGGCGCTTCATGCATACGCAGCTCTCCTACCACGTCGATTCCGGAGTCAGGCAGCCGGGCGACCTCGCGGGGAAGCGGATCGGCGTCGGCGAGTACCAGCAGACCGCGGCGCTGTGGGTCCGGGGCGTTCTGGAGCACGACTTCGGCGTGTCGCAATACCAGGTCCACTGGTACATGGAGCGCACGGAGGAGCTGAGCCACGGCGGCGCGACCGGCTTCGCCCCGCCCGAGGGAATCTCTTTTTCGCGCATCCCGCCGGACAAGAGCCTCGCCTCGATGCTCGCCGCCCACGAGATCGACGCCGCATCGGTGCACCGCGCCTTCGAGCGCGGCACGAACATCATCGACCGCTCGACGCGGATCCGCGCCGCCGGCGCCGACTGGAGCAAGGTGAAGCCGCTTTTCCCCGACGTCGCCGCCGAAGGCGAGCGCTTCTTCAAAGCCCACGGCTATATTCCGGCCAACCATGCCTACGTCATCCGGGGCGACGTGGACAGGAGATATCCCTGGCTCGCGTTCAATCTGTACAAGGCGTTCGCCGCCGCCAAGCAGCTGGCGCAGGAAAAACTCGCCGCGAGCATCCCCTCGGGCCTCATCTTCGGCCCGCAGTATCTCGCGGCGACGAGGAAGATATTCGGCGCCGACCCCTTTCCCTACGGCGTCGCGGCGAACCGGCCGATGCTCGAGACGATCGTCGACTATTCCCGTGAGCAGGGTCTCACGGCCGCAAAGCTCAAGCTCGAAGACCTGTTCGCCCCGGGCACGCTCGACGTTTGACGCCGCGGCCCGAAACGACCCTGAAGCGCCGGACTTATCGGAGGAAGAAAACGGCCATGCTGAGCAAGAAGGAAAACGAAAAACTGGCCCGCGTCGGGCCCGGAACGCCGGCGGGCGAGCTGCTGCGCCGCTACTGGCACCCGATCGCGGTCGCCACCGAGCTCGGCGACCGGCCGGTCAGGCGCGTGCGCATTCTCGGCGAAGACCTGGTCCTCTACCGGGGCGAGGACGGGAGCCACGGCCTCGTGGCCGAGCGCTGCTCGCACCGCGGCGCGTCGCTCGCCTACGGGCGCATCGAAGGCGCGAACATCCGCTGCCCCTACCACGGCTGGATGTACGCGGCGGACGGCCGGTGCGTCGAGCAGCCCGCCGAGCCGGAAGACAGCACCTACAAGGACCGCGTGCGCCACCGCGCCTATCCGGTGGAGAAAGCGGCGGGCATGCT
>DASWFA010000602.1:0-1575 GCA_036394475.1 Binatia bacterium | reverse complement strand
CCGTCGCCGTACATGTACTACCTCGAGCTCGAAGGGCTGCGGGTGATCGGCTCGTCGCCCGAGACGATGGTGCGCCTCACCGGCGACGCGATCGAGCTCCGGCCGATCGCCGGCACGCGCCGGCGCGGCACGAGCGCGGCGGAGGAGCGGGCGCTCGAGGCGGACCTGCTCGCCGACCCCAAGGAGCGCGCCGAGCACATCATGCTGGTGGACCTCGGGCGCAACGACGTCGGCCGCGTGGCGGAGATCGGCTCGGTCGAGGTGAACGAGCTGATGGCGATCGAGCGCTACTCCCACGTCATCCACATCGTCTCCAACGTGCGCGGCAAACTGGCGCCGGGAAAAAGCGCCTTCGATCTTTTCGTCTCGGCCTTTCCCGCGGGCACCGTCTCCGGCGCGCCCAAGATCCGGGCGATGCAGATCATCGCCGAGCTGGAGCCGCAAAAGCGCGGGCTGTACGCCGGCGCCATCGGCTACTTCAGCTTCAACGGCAACCTCGACACCTGCATCGTCATCCGCACCATCGTGATGCGGGGGAAAAAGGCCTTTATCAACGCCGGCGCGGGCATCGTCGCCGACTCCGACCCGGAAGCGGAATATCAGGAGACGTTGAACAAGGCGCGCGGGATGTTAAAGGCGATCGAGCTGGCCGAAAGCTGGCGCAAGAAAGGCAAAAGTCGAAGGTAAAAATCCGCGCTTTTGCCTTTTTACTTTCAACTTTTTACTTTTTTATGATTTTACTGATCGACAACTACGATTCCTTCACCTACAACCTCTTTCACTATCTCGGTGAATTGGGGGCGGAGGTGAAGGTCTGCCGCAACGACGAGATTTCCGTCGAGGAGGTCGCGTCGCTCGCGCCGGAGAAGATCGTGATCTCGCCCGGCCCCTGCACGCCCAAAGAGGCGGGGATTTCCTGCGCGGTGATCCAGCGCTGCGGCGCGCGGACGCCGATCCTGGGCGTCTGCCTCGGCCACCAGTCGATCGGCGCGGCCTTCGGCGGCGCCATCGTCCGCGCCCCCTCGCTCATGCACGGGAAGCTGTCGGAGGTCTTTCACGACTCCAAGATGATTTATAAGTCGCTCAAGAACCCGTTCGCCGCCATGCGCTACCACTCGCTCGTGATCGACCCCGCCGCCTGCCCCGCCGAGCTCGAAGTCACCGCCCGCACCTCCGACGGCGTCATCATGGGCGTGCGCCACCGGACGCTCCCGATCGAAGGCGTGCAGTTCCACCCCGAGTCGATCTTGACGGACGAGGGCAAGAAGCTGCTCAAGAACTTCCTCACCGCGTACTGACGCGCCAAAATAGGCCTGCCGACGGGGCCTCTTGGCGCCGAGCCCGGACTTTTCAATCTCCATCCCTTCGGAAAGCCATATCCCCCTCTTGCCCCGGCCGGAGCGTTCTTGTACTATAGGCCGCATTTGGTTCTTATTAGCTGGGAGTTACCGCATGAAGAATAAGCCCGCCGCGCGAATGCTTTTTCTTTTTTTGCTCGCTTTGCCGGTCTTTCTCCCCGCCGCCGCCCCGGCGCAGACGGTGTCGTTCGCGGCGGGGAAGACCTTCACCACCGGG
>DASWFA010000601.1:0-1640 GCA_036394475.1 Binatia bacterium | reverse complement strand
AGCTCTCGAAGACGCGCCGCGACTCGAACACGACGGGCGCGAAGCGCTTCCCGCCGGCGGCGAGGCTCCGCTTCAAGACAAAATCGAAAAGCAGGGAATTGTAGCGGCGGAGGTCGGACAATACGGCGCCTTCCGCGCGCGTCAGATAGCCGAGCCCGGCGAGCTTTTCGACGGACAGGATCGGCAGGACCCCAGGCATGGGATAATCCGAGCCGTTGATCAGGCGCGAGTGCCACTCGCCGCGGCGCAGGAGAATTCCCAGCGCCGGCTCGACGCGGTTGATTTGCGTGAGCGCCGAGATTTCCCCGAACAGCCGCCCCTCGTACCGGGGCTCGTCCATGAGCCGCGTGAAGAGATCGAACGCCTTTGCGCTCCCGCCGCCGGGATGATCGATATCCCGGTGCTCGCCGAGCGACGCCGAGTGCGCCACAATCACGCGCGCGCCCTGGTCGAGCGGCCGGCGCAGCCGGAGCGGGTTGTTCCATTCGTGCATTTGCCCGCCGTGCACCGCCTGCTCCAGGCCGCTGTGCGCGAGCAGCGGCAGGCCCAGACGCGCCAGCGCGCCGTAAAAGCGATCGCAGCGGGGCGAAGCGGGGTCCATCCCCATGGCCGACGGCAGCCATTTCACGGCGCGCGCGCCGTTCCGGGCCGCCCAATCCAGAGCTTCCAGCGCGTCGGGCCGATAAGGGTGGACCGAGCAAATCCACTCGAACCGTTCGGGCCGGCGGCGCGCCAGCTCGACGGCGTAGCGGTCGGGAATGTGAAACGCGCTCAGATCCTCGCGCTTGACGCCTTTTTCGTCGTAGTGGAAGTCGAAGGAAAGCAGCATCGCCTTGGCGCCGCGCGGAAAGGCGTCGAGATAACCGGCCAGCACCCGGACGAAATCTTCGTCCACCGTCCCGTCGCGCTCGGCGCACGCGGCGTTCAAGAAAAACCGCCGCTGCAGGCTCTGCCACGGGTGCAGCAGGCTGGTCATCTGCGGCGTGATCCAGACGCCGCTGCCGCCGTCGCCCACGCCCGCGATGTGGACGTGGTTGTCCCAGAGCTTCAGCGGATCGATCCCGTCCCAGGCCGCGCGCACCAGCTCGTGGTCGCGCAATCTTTCCGGCAGCGGCTCCGCGAGACACGGGTTGAAAAGCCCCTGCTCCAGCGACACCGCGCAGCCGCCGGCGAGTCCGGCGGCGCCGAGAGCGAGCATTTTAAGAAAGCGGCGGCGATTCATAAAATAGCTGAAGGAAAGACACCCGCGCTACCTATCCGCCCAAGACCCGCCGGGCGGGCGAGAGCTTCAGCAGCCCCAGGGCGTTCAAACCAAGAATCGCTTCCTTCTCGCGCTGGTCCACCGGCAGCTCCTCGATGAGCTTTTTCGCCCTGGGCAGGAGCGGCAAGAGCGGCGGCGCGTCGCTGCCGAATAGCAGACGGGCGGCGCCCACCGTCGCCAGGGCGCACAGGACCGCCGGCGCGTGATAGCTCACGGTGTCGAAATACATTTTCTTCAAGTAGTGGCTCGGCGGATGGGAGATCAGCATGGGCTCGTAAGAGCCCAGGCCGGACGCCGCGTCGCCCAGCTCGTAGGCGTAGTCCATCCGGCCGATGACCTCGCAAATGCCTCCGCCCAGATGGCAGCCGACCAGCTTTAT
>DASWFA010000600.1:0-4518 GCA_036394475.1 Binatia bacterium | reverse complement strand
AGCCGAGAATCAGGGAGACGGCGGCGATCTTTAGCAGCGTGCCCTTCACGATTTTGCGACGAGCCTCGCGGCCTTCAGGCTCAGCGATGAAAGGGGATGCCGGTCCAGAGAGGCGAGCGGGAACCAGCGCCAGCCGGGGCCCGGCCGGGGAGCTTTGGCGAGGGCGCACAGATAAACGGGCGCGCGGATGCTCCGGTTGGTGATGCTGTGGCGGATCACGTCCATGGTGGATTTTAATCCTATCGGACCGCCCAATTCCCCGAGCTCGCGCAGCAGGGCCGCCCGCGGCGATTCGTTTTTCATTTTTTCTCCGCCGGGGATTTCCCAGAGCCCCGCCAGGAGCCCGCCGTCGGGGCGGCGGCGCAGGAGGATCTTACCATTCTTTTCGATCACGGCTAAGGGCCACTCAACTCTGCGCGCGCGTTTCGGCGCCGGGCCGCGCGCCGCGCGGAAGGCGCCGGATTTTCGCGCCCGGCAAAAAGAGGCGATCGGGCAGAGCGCGCAGCGCGGCTCTCCCGGCAGGCAAACCGTCGCGCCCAGGTCCATCAGCGCCTGGTTGAAGTCCCCGGGGCGCGCGGCGGGCACGAGCCGCGCCGCGGCCTCGCGCAGCGGTTTTTCCCGGGAGACGGCCGACAGCCGCCGGAGCACGCGGCGGGCGTTGGCGTCCAGCGCGGGGTAAGGCTCTGCAAAGGCGATGCTCATCAGGGCGCCCGCGGTGTAGGGGCCGACGCCCGGCAGGGCGCCGAGCGCCCGGAAGTCCCGCGGGAATTTGCCGCCGTGGTCGCGGACGATTTTTCGCGCCGCCTTTTTTAAATTCACCGCGCGCCGGTAGTAGCCCAACCCCGACCACAGGGCCAGCACCTTTTCGCGCCGGGCGGCGTCGAGCGTCCGGACCGTGGGAAACGCCCTCAGAAAGCGGCCGTAATACGGCAGCACCGTCTTGACCTGCGTCTGCTGCAGCATGGTTTCGGATATCCAGATGGCGTACGGATCGCGCTTTTTGCGCCACGGCAGCGCGCGCCGGTTCCGGCCGTACCATCGAAGCAGCGCGTGTTGCAGAGGCTCCGAACGGATCTGTTTCACGCCGTGAAGCTACCCCACCGGCGCCGCTCAATCAAGGCGCGCCGCGCCGGCGGCTCAGACATTTCCTTGCGAACGCCCGCCGCGTGGCGTATAAATTTCTCCTATGGGGATGGGACGGCTCTGGAGCTACCTGATGCGCTACAAGCGCCGCTACGTCCTCGGCACGCTCTGCCTGCTGGCCACGGTGACGCTGGTGATGTGGATCCCGTGGCTGATCCGCGAGGCGGTGAAGGTCATCGAGCAGGGCGGCTCGCTCCGGGACGTCCGCTACTACGCCGCGCTCATCGCCCTGGCGGGCCTGGCCCAGGGGATCATCCGCACCTTTTCCCGCGCCTTCATCTTCAACGCCGGCCGCGACATCGAGTACGACATCAGGAACGACCTCTTCGCCCATCTCCAGCGGCTTCCGGTCGGCTTCTACCATTCGCAGCGGACCGGCGACTTGATGTCGCGCGTGATCAACGACATCTCCGCCGTGCGCACGCTGCTCGGCCCCGGCATTCTCAATCTCTTCAACGCGCCGGTTTACTACGTCTACGGCATCGCGCTCATGTTCTCGATCGACGTGCGACTCACGCTCGTCGCGCTGCTGCCGTGCCCGCTTTTGATCTATGCCGTGCGGCGCTTCCGCGGCAAAATCTTAAAAAGCTCGCTCAACGTGCAGCGGCAGATGGCCGAGCTCAGCAGCCACATCCAGGAAAACCTGAGCGGCATGCACGTCGTCAAGGCCTACACGCAGGAAGAAAACCAAACCCGCGAGTTCGTCCGCCTGAACCAGGATTTTCAGGAAAAAAACATGGAGCTGGCGCGGCTCCGCGGCCTGATCGGCCCGGTCATGCAGGCGCTTTCCGGCGTCACCATCCTCCTGGTCATCGGCTACGGGGGGCTGCGCGTCATTCGCGGCGACCTGCTCGTCGCGGACATCGTCGCCTTCATCGCCTATCTCCACGTTCTCGCCTGGCCCACCGCCGCGTTCGGCTGGATGCTCTCGCTCGTCGAGCGGGGCCGCGCCGCGATGGAGCGGCTGGAGGAGATTTTCAAGGTCGAGCCGGCGATCACGAGTCCGGCCGAGCCCGAGCCGCTGGCGCAGTCGGCGGAGGGCATCGAGTTCAAGAACGTCTGGTTCGCCCACGATTCGAGGGGTGACGGCGAGGCGATCCTCAAGGAAATCGACGTGGTCGTGCCGCGCGGCCGCACGCTCGCGGTCGTCGGCCGCACCGGCGCCGGCAAGAGCACGCTGGCGCAGCTGATCCCGCGCCTGTACGACGTCTCTTCGGGCGAGATCCGCGTGGGCGGCAGGGACATCAGGTCGCTGTCGCTCGCCGAGCTGCGCCGAACGCTCGGCTACGTGCCGCAGGACCCGTTTCTCTTCTCCACCTCCCTGGCGCGGAACCTCGCCTTCGGCCGGGACGAGGTGCCGGACGAGGAGATCGAGGACGCGGTCCAGACGACGCGCTTGGACCGCGACGTGGCGATCTTTCCCGACGGCCTCGGCACCGTCGTGGGCGAGCGCGGCATCACGCTTTCGGGCGGGCAGAAGCAGAGGGCGACGCTGGCGCGCGCGCTGCTCACGGACGCGCCGTTTCTCGTGCTGGACGACTGCCTCTCCAGCGTGGACGCCGAGACCGAGGACAGGATTCTGCGCGGCCTCAAGTCGGCGATCAAGGAAAAGACCTGCGTGATCATCTCGCACCGGATCTCCGCCGTGAAAGACGCCGACGAGATCCTCGTTCTCGACGAGGGCAGAATCATCGAGCGCGGCAGCCATCAGGAGCTGATCCTGAAGGGCGGCCTTTACGCCGGCCTCTATCGCCAGCAGCAGTTGACCGAGGAGCTGGAACACCTGGAATGATAAAAAATAATTTTGAGTTTTGAATTCTTAATTTTTAATTCAAAATTCAACCTTCAAAATTCAAAATTTCAATCATGAGCAACCCGATCGAGACGGCCAAAGACGGGGCGGCGCGGAACGGCGATCAAAAAGCGCTCCGGCCGGTCCCGGGTCCCGGCCACCAGGAAGAAGAGTACGGCAAGGCCTACGATGTCCGCCTGATTCGCAGGCTGTGGCGCTTTCTCGCGCCCTACAAGCGGCTTTTTTTCCTGGCGCTGCTGATGCTGCCGCTGCTGCAGCTGTTCGGCCTGGCGCAGCCCTATCTCATGAAAGTGGCGATCGACCGCTACATGGCCGGCGGCGACCTCTGGGGTCTCCAAGGCATCGCCGCGCTGCTGTTCGCCGCCGTGATCGGCGAGGCGGTCATGACCTACCTGCACTATTATCTCACCATGCTGGTCGCGCAGCGCTCGCTCGCCGACATGCGCATCGCGATCTTCGCGCACGTGCAGAAGCTGCCCATGGGATATTTCGACCGCAATCCGGTGGGGCGGCTGGTGACGCGCATGACCAGCGACGTGGACGTGCTGCAGGAGATGTTCGCCGCCGGAGCGATGACCGTGCTCTCGGACTTTCTCATGCTGGTGTGGATCGTCGTCATCATGCTCTACCTTAACGCGAAGCTGGCGCTGGTGTCGCTGGCGCTCATCCCGCCGATGTTTTTCGCGATCAATTTTTTCCGCCACAAGGCGCGGCAGACCTACCGGCTCATCCGCGAGCGCATCGCGCGCATCAACGCCTACCTGGGCGAGGCGATCTCGGGCATGGCCGTCATCCAGCTTTTCGTCCGGGAGGAAAAAAGCTACCGGGAGTTCGACGGCCTCAACGCCGCGCACCGCGACGCCAACCAAACGGCCAACATCTATGAGGCGGCGCTCCACTCCATGGTCGAGGCGGCCGGCTCGGTCAGTCTGGGGCTGCTCCTCTGGTACGGCGGCGGGGAAGCGCTGGCGGGCGCGATCGGCATCGGCACCCTCGTGGCCTTCAAAGAGTACATCAACCGTTTTTTCGTGCCGCTGCGCGACTTCAGCCAGAAATACACCGTGATGCAGTCGGCGATGTCTTCCGCC
The DNA here is from genome assembly GCA_036394475.1 of Binatia bacterium. Classification (GTDB taxonomy): domain Bacteria; phylum Desulfobacterota; class Binatia; order UBA9968; family UBA9968; genus JAJPJQ01. The sequence continues at coordinate 474 of DASWFA010000600.1, read as the reverse complement.
GAGCGCATCTTTCAGCTCCTCGACACGCCGGTCGCGATCGAGAGCCCGGCCGAGCCGGTGGTGCCGACGGCCTTCAAGGGCGAAGTGCGCTTCGAGGACGTTTGGTTCGGCTACAAGCCGAGCGATCCGGTCTTGAAGGGCGTCTCTTTCCGCGTCGCCCCGGGGGAGCGCGTCGCCATCGTCGGCGCCACCGGCTCGGGCAAGACGACGACGATCAAGCTCCTCAGCCGCTTTTACGACATCCAGCGCGGCTCGATCAAAGTCGGCGGCGTGGACGTGCGCGACTGGGACCTGCGGGCGCTCCGGCGCCACATCGGCGTCGTCCTGCAGGACGTCTTTCTCTTCTCCGGCGACGTCCGGAGCAACCTGACCCTCGGCGAGGCGGGCATCCCCGAGGAGCGCGTCGCCGAGGCGATCCGATACGCCAACGTCGAGCGGTTCATCCACCGCCTGCCCGGCGGGCTCGGCGCGCAC
>DASWFA010000599.1:0-2145 GCA_036394475.1 Binatia bacterium | reverse complement strand
AGGCCCGCCAGCGCTTCGTCAAAGCGGGCCTGATGTACGAGGACCGGGAGCTCGAAGAGTATCTCAACGCCGTCGCGGTCAAGGTTCTCGCCGACAGGCTGGAAGGAACGCGAACGGCCCCCCGCATCAAAATCGTCAAGGACCCTTTCCTCAACGCCTTCGCGATGTCCGACGGCATAATCTTTTTCCATACGGGGCTGCTGGCGAGAATGGAAAACGAGGCTCAACTGGCGACCATCCTGGGTCACGAGCTGGCGCACTTCATCAACCGGGACGCGGCGAAAATGAGCCGGAACCGGCAAGACAGGTTCACCGCCGTCAAAATTATGCAGGTCGTGCTGGCCGTGAGCGTCATCGGCGTCTTCGCCGACCAGCTGCCGACCGTCTGGGCGGAGACCTCGGTCAAGGGCTACTCCAAAGAGCTCGAAGCCCGGGCGGATGAGGACGGCTTGAGGGCTATGGTCCAGGCGGGCTACGACCCGCAGGAGTCGGTGCGCATTTTCGAGCTGTTCAAACAGGACCAGGACGGCTCGAAATTCAAAGAGCCCTTCTTTTACGGTACCCATCCGCGCATCGAAGAGCGGATCGCAAATTACATCCGTCTGATAAAAACGCGATACCCATCCGCCGACGGCGGCGCGGGCCGCCGCCGGGACTCTGAAGAGTTCCCGGTCCGCATCCAGACCGTTTTGCTCGATAACGCCCTGCTGGATCTCGAAATCGGCCGCTTCAAACTCGCCCGGGCCGCCATCGAGCGGCACTTGGAGCGCCGGCCCGACAGCCCGCGCGGCCACTTTGTCATGGGCGAATTTTATCGCAGGTCGGGGCGCAACGACGAGGCGGTCAAGGAATATGCGCGCGCCGTCGCCCTCGACGCGCGCCAGGCCGAGGCCCACCGCGAGCTCGGGCTCCTCTACCGCGCCCAGGCGCGTTACGACGAAGCCCGTCTCGAGTTCGAACGATACCTGGTCTTAAAACCCGCCGCCGTCGACGGGCCGATTATCCGGGGTTATATCAAAGACTCCGGAACGCCGTAGGCATGATATCCGGCAGGAGGAAAGCATGAGATCCCGACGGCTGCTTTGGATGTGCGCCGGGCTGGCCCTGGCCCTTTACGGTTGTGCCGGCGCGACGCGCTCCAATCCGTTTAAAATACCGCAGGCGGAAATCAAGGGTAAGGTCAAGATCGTGGCCCTGGCGCCGATCAATTTTCCCACGGACATCGACGATCCCGACCCGGTGAAAGCCAAGTTCGAATCCCTGATAACCGCGAAGCTTAAAGAGGGAGGCTTTACAGTCGTGCCGTCGTCCGAGTACGGCGCCCTCTGGAAACAGATGACCGAACAATTGGGAGGGTTTTTCGATCCGATGACGGGTAAAAGAGACGAACAAAAATTCAAGACGGTCCGGGAGCATACTCTCCGCGAGCTGAGCGCCAAGACCAAGGCGGACGCGGTGCTCGGCTCCGCCATCCTGGGCTTCAAGGCCGCTTTTCGATTGAATCGAGCGTCCTGGCACGGAACGAGTGAAGATCTCGTGCCCGGCGGCGTTTTAACCGCGGTTCTTATCGGCGGCCACAACGGAACGGTGGGGGCGCTCTCTTTGGGGGTTGGTCTTTCCGACATCCATGACGTCGACCTGTACATGAACTACGGTGGAATTCAGTTGTTGAGCAAAATATCGAGAGGTAATTTTTCCCCCGTCCCGCGGGCGGAGCTCTTCGCCGACGAAGAGCGCAACCGCAAGGCGGTCGACATCGCCCTCGACCCGCTCTTAGGCAAAGCCGTCCCGACGGAAGAAGCCGATGCGGCCAAGGAGAAATCCTACTAGCCGACGCAAGACATGAAGCTCTTCGATGCATCCATAGCCGTCGCCCTCACCCTGGCGGGCTGCTCCGCCGCGCCGCCCGCCAATCCGTTCAAAATCCCGCGGGCCGACGTCGCGGCGCGGGTACGGACCATCGCGCTGTCTCCGCTCGGCCTGCCCGGAAATATCGAGCAGCCCGAGGCGGTGCGATTTCATTTCGAGTCTCTGGTCGCCGCCAAGCTGCGGGATGGAGGCTTCCAGGTCGTGCCGTCGGCGGAGTATGCCGCGATATGGCAGCGAGCGGCCGAGAATATCGGCGGGATCTACGACCCCGTCAGC
>DASWFA010000598.1:0-2292 GCA_036394475.1 Binatia bacterium | reverse complement strand
CGGTGTCGTCGACGAGACGCTCGATCGCGCCGCTCGATATGTCCGAGGTCGACGCGCTCGCCGAGCTCTGGCCGAAGAAAAGCCGGAGCCCGAGCCGCTTCTCCTGCGCCTGGCTGACCTTCTCGATCTCCCCCAGCCGCACGGTGACGAACGAGCCGTCGCTCTCGGCCATGACCACGTCGCCCGCGGTGGCGCCCTTTTGCTTCGATTGCGCGAGGATGTCGCGCGCCAGGTCGGGGGATAATTCCAAGCGTTCCATTTATTTTATTCTTTTATTTTATTCTTTCACGGGCGGCTCGCGGACCGACCCTACTCTTTTTTCTCGGCGCTGGTTCCGCCGACGGTCAGGCCGTCGATGCGGATCGTCGGCAGGCCGACGCCGACGGGCACCGATTGGCCGTCCTTGCCGCAGGTGCCGACGCCCTCGTCGAGCTTCAAGTCGTTGCCGACCATCGAGACGCGCGTCAGCACGTCGGGGCCGTTGCCGATCAGCGTCGCGCCCTTGACCGGGCGGGTGACCCTGCCGTCTTCGATGAGATAGGCCTCGCTGGCGGAGAAAACGAACTTGCCGCTGGTGATGTCCACCTGGCCGCCGCCGAACGAGACCGCGTAGAGGCCTTTCTTGACCGACCGGACGATCTCCTCCGGATCGCTCTCGCCCGCCAGCATGAAGGTATTGGTCATGCGCGGCATCGGGATGTGGGCGTAGCTCTCGCGCCGGCCGTTGCCGGTGGGGGCCATTTTCATCAGCGACGCGTTCAAACGGTCCTGGAGATAGCCGCGGAGGATGCCCTTTTCGATCAGCACCGTGTGCTGCGTCGGCGTCCCCTCGTCGTCCAGGTTGAGCGAGCCGCGCCGCCACGGCAGCGTGCCGTCGTCCACCACCGTGCAGAGCTCCGAGCCCACCTTCTCGCCGATGCGGCCGCTGAAGGCCGAGACCTTTTTACGGTTGAAGTCGCCTTCGAGGCCGTGGCCGATCGCCTCGTGGAGCAGGATGCCCGGCCAGCCGGGCCCGAGCACCACGTCCATCGTGCCGGCGGGGGCGTCTTCGGCCTCCAGGTTGAGCAGCGCCTGGCGGACCGCCTCGCGCGTGTAGCGCTCGTAGTTGTTTTTATCGGTGAAAAAATCGAAATCGACCCGGCCGCCGCCGCCGTAGGTGCCGACCTGGCGGTTGCCGCCCTGCTCGGCGATGCAGGAGACGTTCAGGCGCGCGAGCGGCTGGATGTCGCCGACGACCAGCCCCTTGGAGGAGGCGATCAGGACGATTTTCTGCTCGCTCGCGAAGGAGACGAAGACGTTCTTGACCCGCGGGTCGATCGCGCGCGCCAGACGGTCCATCTCGTAGAGCAGCGCGGTCTTTCTCTCCAGCGGCACCTCGGTCGCGGGGGCCTTGACCGGATAGAGGTCGCGCGCCTCGGCGCGCTCGCGGCCCACCGGCACGGGCGCCCCGGATTCCCGGTTGTGCGCGATATACTGGGCGGTGCCGACGGCGAGCTCGAGGTTCTCGATCGTGATGTCGTCGGTGTAGGCGTAGCCCGTCTTGGCCTCGGCCAGCACCCGCGCGCCGACCCCGTTGGAGGTCGAGCGCGAGCCCTGCTTCACCAGCCCTTCCTCGAGGCTCACCCCTTCGTTCACGCGGTACTCGAAATAGAGATCGGCGTAGTCCGCTTTCTGCTCCAGCGCCTGCGCCATGAGCTTTTCCAGCTCCCGCCCGGTGACCCCGAAGCGCCGGTCAAAAAACGACTCCGCCTTGATTAGGTCTTGCGCCATAGTGTGCCTCTATTTAAAATTCCTAGCACCTTTCCCCATGCGTTGGAAGGTCGGTTGTCGCCGACTCTCTCTTCCCCTCCGCCGCGAACTATAGTATATAATATTTCGGTTTTTCAAATTTTACTGAGGGGTCGCGCAGGCATGGCAGGCACACACAAAAAGATCGTTCACGTGGTCGGCACCGGCACCATCGGCGAGCCTTTGATCGGCATCCTGTCCACCTTTCGCCGCCAGTTCGGTCTCGACGACGTGACGTTTCACAAGCGCACGCCGCTTTTGACCGACCGCTCCAAGGTCACCGCGCTCGCCCTCAAGGGGGCCAAGCTGTGCGCCGACAAGGAGCGCTGGCCGCAGTTCCGGGAGATGGGCATGGAGCCCCATTTCGACACCGAGGAGGCGATCGAGCGCGCCAACGTCATCATCGACTGCACCCCGGTCGGCAACGAAAACAAGGAGAAGTACTACGACCGCTACGCCGGCAACGGGCGCGGCTTCATCGCGCAGGGGAGCGAGTTCGGCTTC
>DASWFA010000597.1:0-1852 GCA_036394475.1 Binatia bacterium | reverse complement strand
GATCTCCCCATGCCACTCGCGCCATTCCGAGTAGCAGAAAAGCGGTCAAGAAAAAACATCGCGCCCTCGAAGGTGTGAATCGTCGCATCATCTCTCCTGTTTTGGATTAAGAGGAGGAGTTCACACGTGCAATAATAAATGGAGTCCATTTATTCCAGGTGCCGAGGAATTGTCAAGAAAAAACGTCGGGCAGGGCTTAGGACAAACCGGGCTGCTATCGCGAGCGGTACGGCACCAGCCCGTCCCGCCCGCGCTTGTAATTTCTCTGCGTCTGCTCGGGGTTTCGATTGACGAACGGGCGGTGGTAGAGCGGGTGGCGCAGGCTCCGGACTTCGTGCTCCAGCGCGTGCAGCCCGGCGCCGGTCTCGGGATCGACGATGTCCTGGAAGCGGAACTGGTGGCCGCGCACGTCTTCGGTGACGAGGCCGCGGCGGTTTAAGAAATCATAGGGCGCGGAAAAGTCGGCGACGTAAATAGCCACGTGGTGGCCGTCGTAGGGATGGATCGCCTCGCCCGTCTCGCGGAAGATCAATTCCTGGCCCCGGCCGATGGCGACGCGGGCGATGGATAAATTATTTTCGGATTCAACCCGGGCCGGCGCGCGCATGGCTTCCCGGTAAAAGCGGGCGATGCCTTCCGCCGCGCCGGGCTTTACCAGGAATTCGATATACGGGATGCCGAGCCCCATGTCGCCGTATTTATCCTCGGGCGCGTAGCAGCGAAAATGGTTGCCCCAGGGGCAGGTGGCGGCGAGGTGATCGCTCTCCCGCGACCATTTGAATTGCGTCCCGCCGAGCCGCTCGCCGATCGATTGAAGCCGCTGCTCCAAACCCGCCAAATCGGGCACGACCAGGCCGACGTGGCCGGAGAAGCGCTGCGCCGCGCGCGTCGGCAGGTGAAACTGCTGCGCGCCGGCGTTGACCCACATGTTGTCCAGGCCGACGGTCAGATAGGGGTCGCGCGTGAGGCCGAGGCCGACGACGTAAAACAAAATCGCCTGCGGCTGGTCGGCCACCTGCGCGTTCAGGTGCTCGAGCAGGACGATGTTGCCGACGTCTTCCTCGCCGTGGGGGCGCTTCTCGTTCATGTTTTCTCCGAAAGCGCGGGCTTGGGACGCGAGCTCTCGGGCCGCGGCCGATAGCGTAGTGCCATGAGTCGAACCTCTCTAACCGGACGTCCGCGTCCCTCTTCCTCGCGCCCCTTCGCCCGCGCAATAAAGGCCGCTAGTCCAATTTGTACGGCACCTGGATCGGGCCGTAGCCCTGCCAGTATTTTTTGTTGACCGGATCGTAGCGGCCCTGGAGAAAGCCGCCGGCCTTCTCGGCGCGGACGATGATCGCCACGGTGCGCTCCTCGCCGCTCGCCTCGGCGTGGATCTCCCACGGGCGGACGAGGTCCACCTCGCCCGGCCCGGCGCGGAGCTTGGTCGCGCCGCGGATCTCGGCGTAATCGGGCTTGGACCGGTCGTCGACGCGCTCGTAGCGCATGATCGTCTCGGTGCCGTCGAGCACGCCGTAGAGCGTCCAGTTGTGCGCGTGGTCGTGGATCTGGGTCCGGACATGGGGCGCCTTGGTGAGGCCGTTGACGACGAAGCCGAAGTCGGGGTCTTCGTAAAAAAGCAGGTTCTCCGCCCGCTCTTTGTGCGCGCACTCCGGCCAGCTCCGGGAGGACTCTCTGATCGCGTCGTCGGCCAGCAGCTCGATCAAGAGGGGCGCGAGGCTCCCCCAGCGCCTGTCGAGATCTTTTTCCCCGGCGAACAGCTCGCGCGCGGACGCGATAAAGCGGTCGAAGGCGGGAATAGACATGAAGACCTCCTCGCGAATGGAATGGAGCTCTGGTTATTTCTAGACCG
>DASWFA010000596.1:0-5964 GCA_036394475.1 Binatia bacterium | reverse complement strand
CCACGCTGGAGAAAAAAGCGCTGCACCGCCTCTCCCCCGGCGTCGCCCATGCCTATCTGCCCGGCGACGTGCACCAGACCCGCGCGGTCGAGGGGCCGGCCACGGTATTCCGCTTCTTGAGCTACGATTTGGAAAAGATCCGGCGCTACCGCTATAACCTGGAAAAAGGCACGGTCGTCGCGGTCTAAAGAGATGAGCCAGAGCGATATTTTTTTCGAGCAGATACGCTCCAGCGGCTGCCTGTCCTACGTCCTCGGCTGCAGCAGGAAAAAAGTCTGCGTCGTTATCGACCCGGAGCTGGACAAGATCGAGGAATACCTGGGCCTCGCGGAGTTCTTTTCCGCGCGCCTCCTCTACGCCATCGATACGCACACGCACGCCGATCACATCTCGGCCTGCAAGATCCTGCGCGAGCGCGCGCACGCCAAAGTCGTCATGCACCGGGCGTCGGACGCGCCCTACGTCGACATCCGGGTGGGCGACGGCGACGCGATCCGCTGCGGCGAGATGGAGATTCGCGTGCTCCATACCCCCGGCCACACCGAAGACAGCGTCTGCCTGCTCGCCGACGACCGGCTTTTTACCGGCGACACGCTCCTGGTCGGCGGCTGCGGCAGGACCGACCTGCCCGGCGGCGACCCGGTAAAGCAATACGACAGCATGAAAAAGCTCGCCGCCCTGGGCGACCGGATCCAGGTCTTTCCGGCGCACGATTACCGCCCGGCCTTCTCGACGATCGGCGATGAAAAGAAAACCAACCCGCGGATGCTGATCGGCTCCCGGGAAGAGTTCGTCGAGTTCATGACGTCGCGCAAGCCTCCCCTGCCGCGAAAATTCCAGAAGGCTCTGGAGCAGAATCACAGCCCGAGCCAGGGCACCCAGCGGGGCTTCGGCGAGGGAATTTGAGGAAAAGACGGGCCTTGAGATTCGCGGCTCACATCTACCCGCCCGCTTCCGGCGTGTCGTCTTCCCGGCCGTGCAGGGCGAACCAGTAGACCCCGTTCATGTAGCGCCAGCGCCGGACCGTCGCCTCTTCCACGGTTTTTAGCGCCAGCTCCTGAAGCTCCGGCGTCGTGCAGTATTTCTCCACGATGGCGAAGCCCTTGGCGCCGTGGATCTCGTCGGCGCCGATGTGCTCCTCGAAAAAGCGGATCTCGCGCTGGCCCGGCTGGTAGCCGTAGTGCTGGTGCAGCGCCGGCACGAGCTTCTTGCAGATGTCGAGGAACTGGGACTCGAGCCCGATGAACATGCCCGCGAGCGCCGCCTGCCACGGTTTTTGATACACCATGCGCCAGCCCCAGTTCTGCAGCCCCTCGGTGCCGGGGAGCACGCCCGAGCGGATCACGTAGTCGCGCGGCAGCCCCGAAGCGACGACGTAGTCCGTCAGCATGTCGAGGTGGCGGTCGTCGGGATTTTCCTCGTCGCCCAGGTTTTCGAACAGATAGGTCTTCACGTCGCGCTCCGGCGCCTGCGACGCCTCGTAGGCCATCCAGTTCAGGTACTCGGCGACGAAATGATAATGCTGGACGCAGTAGAGCGCGGTCTGCCCTTTGGTGAGCTCGCCCGCCGCCCATTTGTTGAAGAACGGGTGGTCCTTGCTGTGCTTCTTGTCGCGCAGCGCGATCAGTTTCTCGCGAAAAGTCGAAGCCATCTCCTCACCTCTTCCCTTCCCATAGTCTGTCAAAAAAGCCGCTCTTTTCCAACTCCTGCAGGTAGCGGCGGTCGATCAGGTCGTCCGGCCGGACTTTCTTCGCGCGCGGATCGGCCTTGGCGATCTCGTCGAGAATGCCCTGAAACGCCTCCGGCCGGATCTCCAGTCGCTTCTCGATCGCCTTGATCTCGGTGTTGTAAGACGCGTCGAGAATCCGGCGGTCGGTCACGCGGAGATATTTGCCCATCACCTTGTAGGTGAACTCTTTGTCTTCGTGGAGAATCTTCAAGGCCTCCGCCATCGCGCGCATGAACTGCCCGAGCGCCTGCGGACGCCGGGCTAAAACCGCCCTGCGCGTCACGAACGCGGTGGCGACGTAGGGTATTTTCTGCTCGGGGCCGTAGATCACGTAGTGGAATCCCTGCGCCAGCGCCTGCGTGTCGGCGGGCGGATTCAAGCAGGCGGCGTCGAGGTTTCCCGAGACGAGCGCGGCCAGGGTCTCCGGCGAGCCGCCCGACTGGATCAGCTGCACGTCCTTCGCCGGGTCGAGCCCCTTCTGTCTGAGCGCCTGCGCGGTGAAATAATGCGGGTTGCTGCCGATGCGGTTGATGCCGATCCTTTTGCCTTTTAAATCCTCCGGCGCCTTGATCGCCGGCCCGGCCAGGATGCTGTGCGTCAGCACGTTTTTCACCGCCCCGATGAAGACGAAATCCGTCGCCCCCTGGACGTAGGCGCGGATATTACCCTCGCCGCCGGTGAGCCCGACCTCGGCGTCGCCGCCGAGCATCGCCGCGGTGACCGAGGGCGAAGAAGCGATAAAGACGAGCTGGAAATCGAGGCCGTGCTTTTTGAAGATGCCCGCCTCCTCGGCGATCCACGGCGCCGCCTGGGATAACACGCGGGCGGAGTGGATGCCGACGAGCTTCTCGGCCGCCGGCGCGATCGGCGCAAACACGAATAGGATGAGCGGCGCGAACGCCAGGAATGAACGGACCGTCGCGTTGGTTCGGCAGCGCGTCATGATTGGGCGCGAGACTAACCGATCGGCGTCCGGCGTGTCAAATTCCCGCGCGCGGATTGACAGCGCCGTGCCGGATGCGTAAGCTCGGTGGCCATAAGGAGGAAAACCCGTCATGAAAAACACCCGGCTCCTATTGTGGTTCAGCGTGCTCGCTCTCGCGCTCCAGAGCTGCGTGGTTCCCGAGCCCGACCGTCGATCCGGCGGTGACCGCCGGGACGACCGGTCTATTTATTGCGGCCGGGAGCACCGGCTTAACGTAGCCGATCTCGACGTGGATCCGGACCCGATCGGGCAGGGCGACCGCGTCCGCGCGTGGCGCGTCCGGCTCCGCTCCGACGCGAGCGGCGAATGCCAAACCACCCTGCAAATCCGCGAGCGCGACGGCGACCTGGTGGGACGGGCGCGGGTGTACCGGCTCCGGCCCGGCATGAATACCATCGATTTCGATCCGGTGCCGAATTACCGCTTCCAACGGAGAGAGCATTGCTTCGACGTGCTGGCGGATATCGCGGGAACGGACCGGCGGGTCGACGCGGCCAGGACGTTTTGCGCCCGGCAGATCTCCGGCAACCGGTGGAGCTTAAGATAACCAGTTGCGAGTTTCGGGTTTAGAGTTTCGAGTTTCACCCGGAACTCGGAACCCGCAACGCGAGACTCGTTAGCCTTCGCCCCGGTCTTTGATGTCCTCCACCGGGCGGAGGCGGATGTCGAGCAGCGCCACCTGCCCCGCTCCGATCGCCCGCAGGCCGCGCTCGACCGCTTTGCGGACTTCACCCGGTTCTTCAACTTTCTCGCCGTACCCCTCGAAAGCCTTGACGATCATCGAATAATCCGGGCACGGCGCGATGTTGAGACCGGCGAACTTGTTGGTCTTCACCGCCCAGCCGTCGGGATAGTATTTCGGCACGCCGGACTTCTGCGACAGATAGCCCTGGTTGTTGAACATGACGATCAGGATCGGCAGCCCATGCTCCTGCGCCGCGCCGAGCGCCGCCGGCGCCGGATCGTAATTGAACGAGCCGTCGCCGATGAGACAAATGACCGGCCGCTTGGGATTGGCCGCCTTGACGCCGAGCGCGGTCGAGAGGCCGGTGCCCAGGCCGCCGATGCATCCGGCGAAAAAAGCGCCGGGCTTCAACTGATCGAAATAGCGGTGCACGGCGAGCCGGTGCGTGATCGTCTCTTCCACCACCATGGCGTCGGCCGGGAGCGCCTGGCTCACCTCGTGCGCCACCCAGCGCGTGTCCATCGGCTTCGTGCTGCCTAGGGCAACCGCCTCCTCGCGCCATTTCTTCCGCCGCGATTCGTTGCGGCTTTTCCACCCCTCCGCCCGGCGGGCGCGCGCCGCGTCCCCTTGCGCGACGCGCTTTTTGAGCGCGGCGAGGAGCTGCTCCAGCGAGGTCTCGACCTCGCCGGTGAGACAGAGGTCGGCCTGGTAGCCCCAGTAGGGCATTTCCAGCCGGAGCGGGTTTTCGTCCAGCACGGCGACCTTCGCCTCCGGCAGCGCCGGGCGCTTGGAGGCCGGGTGCCAGGGAGCGATGATGGAAACCAGAAACAAAACATCGGCGTCTTTCAGGTGCTCGCCCGGCTCGTAGCCGCCGTGGAGCGGATGGGTGCGGGGAAAATTAATGCAGCCGGTGCTCCGCGTCTCGACCACCGGCGCGCCGAGCAGCTCGGCGATCTCGACGAGGCACCGGACCGTTTTTTCCGTGCGCCCCGCGTCCTCGGCGATGAGGACGGGGTTTTTGGCGTTGGCGAGCAGCTCCGCCAGCTCTTCTATCCCGGCATGAGCCGCCGTCGCCGGCGGCGCCGAGCCCCTTTCGGAGGTCACGTCGTGGGTCATCTGGTCGAAGAGATATTCCATCGGCAGCGAGACGAAGACCGGGCCGCGCGGCGCCGCCATGGCGAGGCGGCAGGCGCGCTGGATCGTCGACGGCAGGATCGACTTGGTGTTGACGCCGAAGCTCCATTTGACGGTGCGGTCGACCAGCCGGGCCGGCCCGCCCATATCGGAGAGATGGCTCAGCCACTGCCCGCCCACGTCCGGCCCCGGGTCCTCGCCGAAGGCGATCGACTCGCCGGTGAAGACGACCATCGGCACCTGCTCGTGGAGCGCGCCGCGCATCGCCATCGTCGCGTGCAGCGCGCCCACGGTCGTGTGGATCATGACCGCCGGGAGCTTGCCGGTCGATTTGGCGTAGCCGCTCGCCATGCCGACGGCGACCTCCTCGTGCCGCGTGCTCGTGTAGAGCGGCATGTGCTCGCCCGGCTCGGCGAGCGCCTCCCATACCGGCGACCATTCCGAGCCCGGCGAGGCGAAGATGCGCTCCACGCCCATCGCGTGCAGCACGCGGAGAAGAGTCTGCGCGCCGGTCAAGCCTTTGGTTTCAATCATGTTCTCTCCTGCTATTCCGGTTTCTAGTTTCGGGTTTCAAGGTTCAAGTTGTCGGATTCCAGCTCGCGCCTCTTCCTAGAAACTTCAAACTTGAAACTTTTACGTTAAATTATAAAACCGCTTGGCATTATCACCGAGAATATTTCTTTTCGCTTCGACCGGCAGGTCTTCGCGCGCCCAGACGATCGACGCCGACTCCGGCCAGCTCATGTCCCAGTGCGGGTAGTCCGAGGCGTACATGAGCGTCTCCGAGCCGAGCTCCTTCACGATGTACCCCATCATCTTCTCGTCCGGCTCGCAGCCGTAATAAATCCGCCCGCCGGTCAGATACTCGCTCGGCTTCTTCTTGCACAGCGGCGCTTCGATCTTGCCGCGCTTCTCCCATTCCTCGTCCATGCGCTCGGCCCAGTAGGGTATCCAGCCGCAGCCGATCTCGAGATAGCCGATGCGCAGCTTGGGGAACAGCTCCGGGATGCCGCCGAAGACCATCGCCGTCAGCTGCCGGAGGACCGGGAAGGGATGACCGGTCGTGTGGATGGCGATGAACTGGTCGAAGATCTCGCTCCCCGGCTCGTCGCCGCCGAAGGCGTGGATGGCGATCGGCGTGTCGAGCCGCTCCGCCTCGCGGTAGAGCGGATGGAATTCCGCGCCGCCGAGATTTTTTCCGTGCGCCTGCGCCGCCAGCATGCCGCCGCAGAGACCGAGCTTGGTGACCGCGCGGTTTAATTCCTTCGCCGCCTCCTCCGGGCTGTTGACGGGCAGGTTGGCGACCGCCTTCAGGCGCGGCGAGCCCTTGCAGTAGTCCGAGATGAAGTCGTCGTAGGCGCGGCAGAGCGAGACGGCGAAATCTTTCTCCCGGATGCGGCCGATGCCGAGGCCGCCGGTCGGATAGAGCAC
>DASWFA010000595.1:0-3405 GCA_036394475.1 Binatia bacterium | reverse complement strand
GAGATCGCCCAGCTCGTCTTTCCGGGTAAAGTGGACGCGCTGATCGAGGTCTCCCGCCGCGAGGGCGTTCGCCGCTTGGCGCAAGTGGGCGATCGGCCGGGTCAGGTAGTGGGCCGACCAGCCCCCCGCAAGAGCGGCGCCGAGCAAGACCGCGGCGACAATGAAGATTCCTTCGCGAAGAGATTCGCTCAGGGGCGCGAGCGCAGCCTGGCTCGGCTGGATTATTAGAACGCCCCAAGGCAGACGCGGCACCGGCGCATAAACGATCAAACTCGGCTTGCCATTGCTGTCGGCGGTCTCCATGGCGCCGCGCTCACGTTTGAGCAGCCGGTCCACCGCCTTGTTCCGGCCGGTGGAGGGCGTGAGAATCCGCTTGCGATCCGGGTGAGCCAGGAGAACCCCGCCCCCCCGGAGGTCGAGGAGAGAGGTCCTTGAGGACCGGCCGGTCTGAAACTTGGTGATGGCATCGCTTAGGACGCCGAGCGATATCCCCCCGACGAAGATCGCCTGCACTTCCCCTTGATTGTCGAGGATGGGAACGCTGTAAGGGATGTTCGGCCGGCCGGTGGCGCGGGAAAGGGTGGGAAGCCCCAGGAAGGGCTTGCCTGTCTTCATGGTTTCTTGGAACCATTCCCGGTCTCCCGAATAGCCGCCGATATTACGCGCGCTCACAATACCGCTCGCCCGGTTGATTCCCTTCGTATCGAACAGGCTGCAGGCGTCGATTTGCGGGCTGAGTCGAAGGAACGTTTGCAACTCGGGTGCGGCGTCGTGAAATCTTCCGCTGGCGACGGCTTGTCGGAGACTCGGTCTGCTGGCAAACAGCTCCATGGTCGATTTTTGCGACTCGACATAACTTGAGGCGAACTCGGCGGCGAAATCAACCGCCGCGACATTGCCGGCGACGATCTGCTCATAGAACAGGTCCCGGCTCTGGTGAATCAACAGCGCGCCGACGATCCCGCCGCTCACCAGAACGGTCATAAGAACCAGCGCGGCGAGCCGGGTGGAAAGACGGGCGCCGGATCGGATGAGACCGCTGATTAAACCCCGATCGCCCAGGCTGAGCAAAACGCCCGCGCACAGCATCAGGGACGTGACGGCCGTTCCCACGTCCATCTCGACAAGGACGGTCGAGCCGTAAAGATCGATGCCGAGGGCGTGACCCGCCAGCGCCAACAACGAATGGATTCCCGACAGGAGCGCCAAGGCTTCGCCCGCCCTCAATCTCAGTCGGCTGCGCCCGTTCAGCAACAGAAGCGCAACCCCTAAAAGAGCCAAATTCGAGGCGGTCGCCGGTGACATCCGGCCGGATGCCAAAGTTACAGCCGGCGACCGCTCGATGAGCAATGGGTCAACGGCGAGATTCCATCCCCGGATATCCTGACTGAGCGTCGCTACGGCGATTACGGTAATGACCACCGCGCTCGATCGCCCCAGCCATCGCCTGTACCTGTTGGGGTGTCCCGGCAGGAGCGCCCAGAGGGAGAGGCCGGCCAGCACGAAACTCGAGGCGGTAGCGGGCTTCATTGGGGCAAAGCCCGGAACGAGGATCCCCGGCTCTTCGATATCGAGCATCCAGCCGACAAGCGTAAGGCAGCCGGCGAGAATGGAAAAAGCGATCGCGACGGCGACCGGGAATTGGCCGAAGCGGATCGGCGCCAGGCGCGCGGCGGGGGAAAAGCCCGACCCTGCGCTTCCGGCGGTGTCGGCGGCGATTTTATCGATGACGTTGCTTTCCATCACCGTCGATCAATGCCGCTCTTCGCGGCGCCGTTCCCGTCCGCCGGGCTCTCGTCCCGACTGATATTCGCGTTGAGCTCTTTCACCAATTGAGCGGTTCCGGACGGCCCTTTGGCGACGATCGCCTGAACCGACTTCTGGAGCCGCCGGCGGTCCGCGCGCGTCACGTCCTTGACCGTCCAGACGATGATCGGAATGCGCCCGGCGTTTTTCATCCGGCGCAAACGGTCCAAAAACTCGAAGCCGTCCATGCCGGGCATCATGAGATCGAGAACGATGGCGGCGGGCCGCTCTTTAGCCAAAAATTTAAGCGCGGCCCGGGCGTCGGTCTCGCAAACCGGCGTATAGCCGCCTTTCCTGAGGGCGGTTTCGGCGAGCTTCAGCGAGCGTTTATCGTCGTCGATGCAGAGGATCTTTCCGGGCTTGTCCCGGAGGATTCCCGTTCTTTGCATCGCCGCGATGAGATCGGATGCCGCGACGGGTTTGATGAGAAACTCCTCGATCCGGTGGCCGAGGGCGGCGGTTTTGTCCGCCACGACGGTCGCCACGATGACCGGCGTCGCCCGGTTCAAGCCGTCCTCCCGGATCTTTTTTAACAAATCCCAGCCGCTCATGTCCGGAAGAAGGAGATCCAGAGTGATGCCGTCGAAAGCCCTCTCGCGGCAGAGGGCCAGGGCCCCGGCGCCGGTGGCGGCGACTTCGACGTTGTAATGGGCGCCGGCGACGATCCCGGCGAGCCAGGATCGCTCTTTGGCGTCGTCCTCGACGACCAGGATCGTCGGCGCGCCGGTTTTTACGGCGACGGGCTTCGGCGCCGCGTTGGCGCTCCCACCCTCCATGTTCCACTCGGACCCTTCGGCTTCGTCCGCGCCGGCGCGAGACTCCAGGCGGCGCGGCAGGACGGCGAAAAACGCGCTGCCCTTGCCGGGCGCGCTGTTCACGCCGACCTGGCCGCCCTGCGCCTCGACGATTTTTTTCGTCAGCGCGAGCCCCAGCCCCGTGCCCTGGTACTTTTTGGCCGTCGTGGAGTCCAGCTGCTGGAATTCGATAAAGAGCCTGCCCAAATCCTCCGGCTTGATGCCGATGCCCGTATCCTCCACTTCCAGGCGGAACGCATGGGGGCCCTGCGGCGCCGTGCGCACGGTGATCCGGCCGCCGTCCGGAGTGAACTTGATGGCGTTGGATAGATAGTTGTAAAGCACCTGCTTGAGCTTGGCCGGATCGAGGAAGGCCGAGTTCACCCCGGGATCGACCTCGGTCCCGATCCGCAGGCGTTTTTTCGCCGCCATCGTGCGGACGATGTCGCAGGTCTCGCGGATCACCTTCGACAGCTCGACCGGCTCCGGCTGGAACTCCAGCTTCCCGGCCTCGACCTTGGCCAGATCGAGCACGTCGTTGATGAGCTGGAGCAGGTGCTGGGCGCTCGTCAGGATATCGCCCAGGTATTCCTTGTGCGATGCCGAGACCGGCCCGAGCTTCTCGTCGTGCATCATCTCGGCGAAGCCGATGATGCCGTTCAGCGGCGTCCGGAGCTCGTGCGACATGTTGGCGAGGAACTCGCTCTTCAGCCGGTTCGCCTCCTCCAGGCTTTTCCGGCGGAGATCTTCGAGCTGCTTGCGGTCGGTGATGTCGCGGATCGAGCCGGACACGAGGACGCCGTCC
>DASWFA010000594.1:0-1658 GCA_036394475.1 Binatia bacterium | reverse complement strand
ATCGGGGTGGCGAAGCCGATGCCGATGTTGCCGCCGCTCTGGCTGAAGATGGCGGTGTTGATGCCCACCACCTCGCCGCGCAGGTTGATCAGCGGCCCGCCGGAATTGCCGGGGTTGATCGACGCGTCGGTCTGGATGAAGTTGTCGTACGGCCCGCCGATGTGCCGGCCCTTGGCGCTCACGATGCCCGAGGTCACGGTGCTGTCCAGGCCGAACGGGTTGCCGATCGCCATGACCCACTCGCCGACCTCGAGCCGGTCGGAGTCTCCCAGCGGCGCGACCGGCAGGTCGCCCTTGGCGTCGATCTTGATGATCGCGATGTCCGTACGGGCGTCCTTGCCGACGACCTTGGCCTCGAACTCGCGCCCATCGGAGAGCTTCACCATGATCTTTTGCGCGTTCTCGACCACGTGATTGTTGGTCATGATCGAGCCGTCGCGGTCGATGATAAAGCCCGAGCCCAGGCTCCGCGAGCTAAACCCGCCGCCGCCCCCGCGCGGGGGATCGCCGAAAAACTTCCGCCAGAAATCGCCGAACGGGTCCTGGTCTCCGCCCCGCGGGTCCCCGCCCCGCGGACCCCGCGGAAACGGGCTCGGGCCGCCGCCGCCGGGACCCTGCACGTTGCCGGCCGTCTGGGTCGTGGAGACGTTGACCACGATGGGCGTCAGCTTTTTCGCCAGCTGCACGAAGTCGGGCAGCCCGCGCACTTCCGGCGCCCCCGCCGCCAGCGCGCTGGCGCCGTTGATGAAATGCCGCTCGGGGAGAAACCGGTTCAGGCCTTCGCCCGCGCCAAAGCCCAGAAGCGATAGCAACGCCCCGACGGCGATCAATGTGGAAACGTTAAAAGTCTTTTTCATGCA
This sequence comes from Binatia bacterium, assembly GCA_036394475.1. Taxonomy (GTDB): domain Bacteria; phylum Desulfobacterota; class Binatia; order UBA9968; family UBA9968; genus JAJPJQ01. Next base: position 798 of record DASWFA010000594.1, on the reverse strand, counting down.
TTCTCCTTTTAAAAGTTAAAGCAAGTTTAAACCGATAAACCGCATAATTCAAAACCCCGAGGCGCTCAGATAGCGGTGCCTTTTTCCCCGCGCCGCGGTTTTCCTGTTTTGCCTGCCGGCGCGGCCCGGCCGGTAGGCGCCGCTCGGGCGCTCGCTGAGAGCTTCCTTCTTCCAGTGCCGCAGGTGCTTGCGCAGGTACCTGGGCTCGAGCCCCAGCAGATCGCAGATCTCGTCGAAAGAAAAGAGCCAGTCCGCGTCCTCCTCCATGATCCACTCTTCCGCGTCCCGCGACAAGCCCTGCTTCTTCCGGTCCTTCGAAAGCAGGCCGTTCTGAAAGCACCAGACGGCGTCTTCGAGCACCGCCAGCATGAGCCTCAGCTCGGGGCCGCGGTAGGTTTTGCTCTTGGTCGTGGCCATATACTGGGCCGGGACCAGGACGTCGGGCTGGAACAATGAGAACACCTTCTCCTCGACGGCCTGATTGCGGGTGGCCGGGCGGGAAAACTCGTTATACGCGCGCTGTGAAAAGAATCCATTTTGCTTTTGACGAATCGACATCTGATACCTCCTGCTGAAAACGACTAGCACTCCCGGGGGCCGAGGCTCCCAACCCGGGCGAATCGCCATGCGCTGCAAGCGCGGAGGCGTCGCCGGGCGGCAAGAAAAATCGACCGCGCCGGGAAATCAGAGGATCAGTACGGTATGAAAGACGAAGCCGGAGACCCTGGCCTCGCGGACGAGCCCCCGGCCGGGAGAAATCTCCGGACCGTCCGGCTCGGGGCCGGCGGGGCTCCGGCC
>DASWFA010000593.1:0-2941 GCA_036394475.1 Binatia bacterium | reverse complement strand
TTTACATCCGCGGCAGCGGCATCTCGCTCACCGCGCTCGCGGGCGACGAGATCCAGTTTCTCTACTGCGCCGCCGACGGCACGATCCCCGGCATGGCCGCCGGCCTCGACGGCAAGCTGATCGCGGCGCCGCTGGTCGGGCTGCCCTACGTGCTGCTGGCGCGGAAGGACATCAAGAGGCCGGAGGACCTGAAAGGGAAGAGCATCGGCGTGACCCGGCCGGGCGACCTCAGCTACCGGCTGTCGCGCGCGCTGCTCAAGAAATTCAACTTCACCGAGGACGAGGTCAAGCTGCGGCCGATCGGCGGCAGCCAGTCCGAGCGCTACAACGCCATGGCGCAGGACATCATCCAGGCGATCATCGTCACGCCGCCGCTCGACGTGCGCGGCCTACGGGACGGATTCAACCTGATCTACAAGCTCAACGATCTGAACCTGCCGTTTATCTACAGCTCGCTGCACACCAATTCCAAATCGCTCCAGGAGCGGCCGCAGCTCGTGCAGCGCTTCGTCGCGGCGATGGCGGAGTCGGTCGTGTTCGTGGAGAAAAATCCCGACAAGGCGAAGGCGTCGGTGAGCAAGGCGCTGAAGCTCAAAGACCCCGAGGCCTTGCAGTCTTCCTACGACGCCTACGCCAAGGCGATCATCAACCGGCGCATGCTGGTGCCGGGCGATCAGGTCGCCGACGCCGTGGAATTGGCCAAGGCCGAGACGACCGTCAGGAAAAAGGCGAACGAGATCTACGACAACCGCTTCGCCGAGGATTTGGAAAAGAGCGGGTTTTTAAAAGAGATCTGGGGCGGCAAGGTGCCGTGAGATCTGAAACTGTAGCCGGTCGTAGCTCTCAAAAATTTTGTTGAATAGAAACCAGTCCGGATTGCGCGCCATGGGATGCTCCCACTGCCGGCTGGCGTTGAGCGGAGAGGGCCGCTCGCCGACCGGGGTGGACTATTGCATCGGCGGCCGAGGGTCAACTTGGGCGCGAGTCTTCAGGTTGGCGCTCTTCCGTACTCGGCGAAAACGCTTTCCACCGTCTCGAAATCCGCCAGCGTTCTCAGCGACGCGTAGGTCGGCAGAATCATCGGCAGCGCGCCTTTCGTGTAGAGCTGCATGGCGCGCTCGGGGGCGATCCACAGGCTGTCGGCGACTTCCTCCGAGCGCTCCAGCGGCATTTGCCCCTGGGGCAAGACCGCGACGAAGAATCTCGTGTCGAAGCGCATCGAGAACTCCTCCGGCGTGAGCCAGTGGGAAAAGCGGAGCAGACGGCCGGCGTCGAGATACAGGTCTTCGGATTCGAGCAGGGCGAGAAAGCTCATCTCCTTCCGGACGATCTTTCGGCGCATCGGCTCCAGGTCCGGCGGCACCGAAGACGCGCGCTCTTTCCCGGCGCACAAGAGGACGCCGGTCTCCTCGAAAAGCTCGCGGATGCCCGCCGCCCAGTGGCCGAGGGCCAGGTCGGGCTTCAGGTGCGCGCCGAGAATGTCGCGCGCTTCGCTCGGCGCGACGCCGCGGCAGCGCTTGAGCACCGCCTTCGAGGCGTCTTCTTTGTGCACCGTGCCGCCGGGAAAGACGTAGGCGCCGCCCAAAAAGCTCATCCCCTCGGGCCGGCGCGTGAGAAAAACCTCCAGGCCGCCGGACTCTCCCGGCCGCAGCAGGATCACGGTGGAGGCGCTTCTGGGCTCGCGCGGCGCGGTCATGAGATCGACAGCGGCTCCGCCGGCGCGTAGCCGGTGCGGCAGGGGGCGCCGGGGGCATGGTAGAAGTAGAATTTCTTTTCGGCGCGGGACGCAAAAATAATGCTCGACGACGCGGTGCCGTAAGCCGCACCGGGCGTGTGCACGCAGATCGCGTCGCGCAGCTCCGAAGAATTGTCCGCCGGCGCGTGATCGCCGAGAACGGCTTGCAAAGTCCCGACCGCCGGCTCCAGCGCGGCCCGTCCGCCGAGCTGCTCACGCAAAGATTCCTCCACGGAGGCGAAAAGCCCGCGCGCGCGGTCCAGCTTGCCGCGGCCCTGGTCCGTGAACGACGTGTTGCTGAAAACGTGCAGGCCGGCGTCCAGCTCGATCAGCTTAATCTCTTCGCCGGGATTAAACGCTGCGAAGGCGGCGCTTGCGCTTGCGACCAGCAGGATAAAGGGCTGGTACTTCGAGCCGTCCTCGCGGCCGAGCCGCTCGCGCGCTTCTGCGGCGCCCCCGGCCTTCAGCATGTCGAGACAGAGAAGACCGCGGGAGCGGAATTCCCCGGCGGCCTGCTCGATTTTCGCCCGGCGGTTGACGACGGCGGCGGCGACGCCGCGCGCGTTGACCCCGAGCCAGGTGCCGCCGGCGACGAGGTCTCTGCCGGCCAAAATTTTCGCCGCGCCGGGCCCTAGCGCCGGAGCCGCGGACGGGCGGGAAAACTGCTCGTCGCGGTTCGCCGCGAGCACCAGCGGATAGTCCTCGAAGCGCCGGGAGTAGAGCGCCAGCGTGCACATCCTCTATCGTTTACAGAATGCGCGCTGCTTGTGCAACGCCGTTATGGCTGCTTTCACCTACATTGTCCGGCCGGATGATTTATGCTAGTTTTCGATTGTTTGCTGGCGGGAGGCGCGATGTTTCAATCGGTGGACGACGTCGTAACGCGATTGGCCGGAGAGCAGTACCTCTGCAGCCGCGATGTGGCCACGGTGGTCTACCTCGCCGCCGCGATGCGCAAGCCGATCCTCGTGGAGGGGCCGGCGGGAGTGGGGAAGACCGAGCTCGGAAAAGTGCTCGCCGGCGCGCTGAAGCTCGATCTCATCCGCCTGCAATGCTACGAGGGGCTCGACGAAGCCAAGGCGCTTTACGAATGGGAGTACGCCAAGCAGCTTCTCTACACCCAGGTCCTGAAGGACAAGATCGGCGAGGTCCTCGAGGCGCGACGAGCCTGAAGCAGGCGGTTGAGCGCATCTCCCGGGAAGAGGA
>DASWFA010000592.1:0-10337 GCA_036394475.1 Binatia bacterium | reverse complement strand
GGTACCCCGTCACCATCAGGCCGCGGAACACCTCCGGGAAATAGAGCCTTTCCCAGAGGCCCATGTGTTCGATTCTCTGCATAAACAAAAGCTTGGTAATTAACGGCGACTCTTCTGATTTATAGAGGATTCCGGCTCTTTGTTCAAGGAAAGTTTTAGCGCGCGGGGCTATTCCGAATCGTACTGTAAAATGGAGTAAACGCGGCATTTTTTGAGCTTCTCGCGGCCCTTTAAAAAGCCGACCTCGATGACGAAAGCGCACTCCACCACCTCGCCCCCGAGCAGGGCAACCAGCTCGCAGGCCGCCGCCGCCGTGCCGCCGGTGGCGATGAGGTCGTCGGCGACGAGCACGCGCGCGCCGGGCTTGACCGCGTCGCTGTGTATTTCGAGCGTGTCGGTGCCGTACTCCAGCTCGTAGCTGGCCTTGCGCGTCTGGTAGGGCAGCTTGCCGGGCTTGCGGGCGATCGCGAAGCCGGCGCCGAGACTGTAGGCGAGGGCGGCGCCGATGATGAAGCCGCGCGATTCGATGCCCAAAACCGTGTCCACTTTTTGGCCGCGGTAGCGCTCGGCGAGGATGTCGATGGTTTTACGAAACAGCGGCCCGTTGCCGAGCAGCGGCGTGATGTCTTTGAAGATGATCCCCGGCTTGGGGAAATCGGCAATGTCGCGGATCGCCCGGCTGAGCTCGGCGGTTTTTTCGTCCATCGCTTGCAGGTATCACAAACGGATTTTATCGGCAAATCGCCCTTCGACAAGCTCGGGGTGAACGGCAATATGCGAAGGTTTTTACTCTACTTTCCCCAAACCTGGCGCGCGGTTTCCACGACGACTTCTAATTTTCTTTTTTGATCGTCTTCGGAGATCAGATTGCCGATCACGTCCGAGGCGAAGCCGCACTGCGGGCTGACGGCGAGCTGCTCGAGCGGGATGTGGCGGCTCGCCTCGTCGATGCGGCGTTTCAAGTCGTCGACCCGTTCGAGTGCCGGCACCTTGGTGCTGACGAGTCCCAGGACCACGACTTTGCCCTTGGGCACGAAGCGGAGCGCCTCGAAGCTCCCCGCCCGCGGGCTGTCGTATTCGAGGAGCACGCGGTCGTGCTGGAGCTCGTTCAAGAGGCGCTCGGCGATCGGGTCGTAGGTGCCCTCGCGGTGCCACATGCTGCGCTGGTTGCCGCGGCAGATGTGGATGCCGAAGGTCACGCCCGGAAAGCCGCGGATGACCTCGTTGTCGGCCTTGAGCGAGCGGGCGAAATTTTCCATCGGGTCTTCGCCGCGCCTCCGCATCGCGTCGAGCGACGGCGGATCGACGTAGGCCGTGTAGCCCGGCGCGTCGATCTGGACGTAGCGGCAGCCAGCGTCGACGAGGCTTTGGATCATCTCGCGCTCCAGGCGCACCACGTCGGCGACGAAATCGTCCATCGTGGGATAGATCGCCCTGGACGCCGCGCTGTCGAAGCGCTGCGAGATGCGGTCGGGGCCGATCAGCGTCACTTTCGCCGGTGCGCGCGCCAGGCCGCTCACGAAGCGGTATTCCTCCAGCGGAACGTTCCGCGCCAGCCGGAGCTTTTCCACCACCGGCCGGCGCTGCGAGATCGCCGTCGCCTTCTCTTCCCCGGCGGGAAACTCCCAGCGCTGGAGCGGCGCCGCCCCCTCGACCCGCGTCTCGTAAAATTTGATGTCGGCCCGCCCCGCGTCGAAGCCGGCGACCGAGGCGCCGAAGCTGTCCTGGAAATTGAGCCGGCGCATCTCGCCGTCGGTGACGACCTCCAGGCCGACCGCCTCTTGCAGCGCCACGCCCTGCTGCACGGCGCGGTCTTCGACCGCGGCGAGGTCCTTCTCACCGAGCTGGCCCTGGTCGAAGCGCTCGCGCGCCGCCTTGAGATAGTCCGGCCTGAGGAGACTGCCGACCACGTCGCTCCGAATATTTTTTAAATCCGCCATAGGCCAACTGTTAGGCAAGAACCGGCGTGATGTCAACCACCGACGCGCCAGGTAAAGCAAATCCTCCGGGGGCGGCCGCAGTGGGCGCGCCCCGAAGCGAGGAGACGTCCGACACTAACGCTTCGCAAGAGCAAAGAGAGTTCGCGCGGCACGTCGGAGCAGAATAGCAGCGACCCATCGGCTCCCGCTGAGGGGCGCGCCCACTGCGGGCATATTATTTTAAAGCTTCCGGCCTCAGGTAATTCAGCGGGTCTTCGGCGACGTTGTCCCGGCGGATCTCGAAATGGAGGTGAGGCGCGGAGGCGTTGCCCGTGCCTCCGACTTCGCCGATCTTATCCCCGAGGGAGACGCTCTGGCCTTCTCTGACGTTGTTTTCACGGTTGTGCGCGTAGACCGAGACGAGATTGCCGGCGTGGCGGACGATGACCAGATTGCCGTAGCCGCGGAGCTGATCGCTATAAATTACCTCGCCGCTCTCGACGACGCGGATCGGCGTGCCTTCGGGGGCGACGATGTCGATGCCGTCGTGAAAGCTCTGCCCGCGGCCGCCGTAGCCGGACGTGACGGCGCCCGCGATCGGCCACATGAGCGTCCCGCTGCCGCGCGACGGCGAGCTGCCCGGCGGGCGCGGCTTGAGCGAGACCGTCGCCGGAGTGATGATCTCGACCGGCAGCTGGCGCGCCGCCCCGGGGATGAAAATTTTCTGCCCGGCGCTCAACTGGTTGGGATCGTCGAGGCGGTTGATGCGCGCCAGCTCCTGGTAGGTAAAGTCGTAGGCCTTGCCGATGCGAAAGAGGTTCTCGCCCCGGAGCACCACGTGGGAAATCCCCGGCCCGGTCCGGAGCGGCGGCGCTTTCGACGGCTTAAAAAAAGAACAGGACGAAAAAACGAGCGCAGCGGCGAAGAATAAAAACAGCGGCAGAGCCCGCGGCTTCAGTCGGCCCAACCGTATTTCCCCCACAGCTTGACGAAGCGGCACTCGCCCAGGTTGTCTTCTTCTAGTCCGGACTCCGTCCGCCGGATGCGCTTCAGGAGCTGGTTCTGCTCGTCGCCGGTCGGAATGACCAGCCGGCCGCCGATGGCGAGCTGGTCCACCAGCGGCTTGGGCACGCCCGGCGAGCCCGCCGTGACGATGATCGCGTCGTACGGCGCGTGGTCCGACCAGCCGATCGTCCCGTCGCCGACGTGCAGCGCGATATTGTAATACTGGAGCTCGTCGAGAATCGCCCGGGCGCGGATCGACAGCGAGCGGATCTTCTCGATGGAAAAAACCTGCGGCGCCAGGAGGCCGAGAACCGCCGTCTGGTAGCCCGAGCCGGTGCCGACCTCCAGCACCTTCTCGGTGCCCGAGAGATTCAACGCCTCGGTCATGAGGCCGACCATGTAGGGCTGGGAGATCGTCTGCTTCTCCCCGATCGGCAGCGGGCCGTCGTCGTAGGCGCGGCTCGCCAGCGCCGACTCGACGAAGAATTCCCGCGGCACCTTGCGCATGGCGTCGGCCACCCGCGGGTCCTTGATCCCCCGGCCGGCGACCTGCTCCTGCACCATCTTTTCCCTGGCCCGGATGGAACTGGACGCAATTCTTTCGGGAAGCATCAGTGTGATTGGAAGAAAAATGGTCGGGGCGACCGGATTTGAACCGGTGACCTCACGCACCCCAAGCGTGCGCGCTACCAGACTGCGCCACGCCCCGATCGAGATTGACTATGATAGGTCTTTTTAGCACCGAGAGGGGGGTGAAAGCAATTGGAAATGGGGGATGGTATAAAGCCCCGGAGGAGTCTATTCCCCGAACCACAGATGTATTTTGTCGTCGGAATTGATGGCATTAAGGCTCCATTTCCCATTCACACCGTAAAATAAAAAGCGCCAGCGCATGGCATGCTTTTCAAATTTTTGCAGATAGACGATTTGGAACAGGGACCTGCCGACGGCTCTCTCATTGATAAACTCGGCGCCCAGGCTTTTGCCAAACCGTCCTTGAAGAAGCGGCAGCTGCAGCTTTGCCTGTTCCAGAATTACATTGAATTCTGATTCGGGCATGACGGCATAGGGTTTCATCAGTAATAGGCCTCCCTCCAGATCACCGGACCCGACCTTTGCCATGGCCTGTTCGACCAGTTTGCTGGCCGCCTCTTCGGAATCGAGAGTGGCGGCCTGCGCGACGGCGGCAAATACAAGGAACATCAGGATGACAAGAATTTTCATCGCAATTTCCTTTGCTTGATTAATGACGAAAGTCCCCTCAATGAACTGTCTAACCGACACTGATCAGCGAATCTTCGACAGAAGTTCCTTGCGCAGACCTTCGTCCACCACTGGCTGGGCGACGTCCGATTTGCCTACGACATATTCAAGAATATTTGTAGCGTCGCCCCGGTCGAATTCCCCATTATGGTTCGAATCGACGCGAACTTGATACAGAAGCGCGTTGCGGTCGGGGTCCCAAACAAAGCCGATCATGCTGGCGTCTTGAGGCGTTACAGGTGCGAATTTCGCGGTCTGGGTATCGGATATAAAAGCGACCAATGCGTCTTTATTATCGATCATGCCGTCCTTGTTGGTATCGCGGTCCCGAATAAGCCATTGGATGATTCCGCAAGGCACTTGACCCTCGCCGCTTTTGCACTTTTCCGAAGGTATATTCAACGAGCTGATCTGAGCGGGTCGATTTAAAAGCAGCCACTGACGATTCGTTTTTGTATCCTTTACGATCACATTTACGATGCGCGACGATCCACCGTATTCTTCAAGGCCACAGCGAGACGGAGAATACGAATATTCCGCTTGATACATCGAATGCCACGCCTGTGGGAAAACTGTTTTGTTGGAAGTCGGGTCATCCACGTTGATGACAGCAACGGGGAACAATTGCCGATTGGCGCCCCGTATCACCATGGGTTCGCAAAATATGAGGTCCTGGTTCGGTTTTGGCTGATTTGGCTTTCCCAGAACTATGATAGGCGGCTTATTTTCGTTGCTTCGTTGAATCAATAAAAAGAAAGCCAAAACAAAAGAACCCAGCAGCGCGAGAGACCCAACAACAGCCCACAAAATCTGATTGTATCGTTCTAACTTCATCACGGTCGTCGTCCGAAAAATAGACTGGGTTAGCGCCAGCCTATAGTCCAAACCGGAGAGGCGGTCAAGTGGATTGGTGCGGGGCAAACTGCAAAAAGAATGGACCGTCAAAGAAGCCGGTCTTCGTTCCGCTCGCGCATTTTTCGCGCTGCGGCGGCCCAGCCTGCCCGCGGCCGGCTTCCTCTGCGAATCACGATGCGTCCGGGCGACGCCTCCAATTCCACTTCGTCCGCAAGCTGCGCTTCCTCCAGCAGGACTTTCGCAGGCGCACGCCCCGGGAATTACCGATCTGAACAATGCGGCTCTTCACAGCTTCCCCTCGTTATTCACAAGTCGGAAAATGCGGTTCGCGAGCGGGACAACCCTACGACAACATCTTCCTCAGCGCCTGGATGTCTTTCTTCACTTTGGCCAGCGCATTTTTGTAGGCGGCGTCGGGGAGGGAGAGCTTCAATTGCTTGCGCTCTTCTTTTTTATTTTCCTTGAGCTTCTTGCGCGCCCCTTCGATGGTGAAGTTCTCGCTGTAGAGCAGCCGCTTGATCTCCAAGAGCAGCTCGACGTCGCGCTTTTTGTAGAGCCGGTGGCGCGACGGCGCCTTGCCGGGTTTTAGCAGCTCGAACTCGGTCTCCCAGAATCTGAGGACGTAGGGCTTGACCCCGACGATGCGGCTCACCTCTCCGATCTTGAAGTAGAGCTTGTCGGGAATCCGGAGAGCCATGAAGGGGAAATCCTATGTGGAGCTGCCGACGTTGAGGCTCTTTTTGAGGATCTGGCTCGGTTTGAAGGTGAGCACTTTGCGGCCGGCGATGATGATCTCGTCGCCGGTCTGCGGATTCCTGCCCTTGCGCGGGCGCTTGGCGTTGACGACGAAGTTGCCGAAGCCGGAGATTTTGACCTTCTCGCCTTTTTCCAGGCAGCCTTTGATGATCTCGAAGGTGGATTCGACCACGTCGGTCGCGTCCTTCTTGGAGAACCCCACCTTCTCGTAGATCCTGGCGATGATTTCAGCCTTCGTCATCTTCCGATCTCTCCTTTTGAGTCGGGTCCGGCGAATCGCCGCTCAGCTTCTCAGTCGAGCGCCGAAGGTCTCGCCGATCCGCGCCACCAGCTCCTGGTGTAGAGCCTGCACCTCCGCGTCCGTCAGGGTCCTGTCCTCCGCCCGGTACGAGATCGTATAGGCCAGACTCTTCTTGCCTTCCGGAACGGGAGCGCCGCGGTATTGATCGAACACCTCCACCCCTTCGATGAGAGGGCGCCCGAGGTCTTTGATCCAGTCGATAATCCGCTCGGCCGGAAAATCCTCCTCCACGACGATCGCCAGGTCGCGCTCAACCGATGGAAATCGCGGAAGAAAACGAACCTTTAGTTCAGGCGAAAGATACTGAAGCACTATTTCAAAGTCAAGTTCCAAAATTAAACAGCGCGGCAGCGACAGCTCGCCGGCAATGTCCGGATGAACTTCGCCGATGTAGCCCAACCTCATTCCGTCCGCCGCGAGCCAGGCCGCCCGGCCGGGGTGGAGAAAAGACGGCAGGCCTTCGGCGCTCCAACTCCAGCGACCCGCGCCGCCGCTGCGCTCCAAAAGCCCCTCGACCAGCCCCTTGGCGTCGAGAAAATTAAACGCCGCCTCCTCGGCGCGGAGCCCCCTCCGCTCGCGCCGGCCGTATAAAAGCGCCGCCAGATGCTGGCGCTCTTCAGGCGCGCCCCCAGCGCCTAGAAAAAACACCTTGCCGAGAGCAAAAGCGCCGAAGCCCTTGGCCCGCTGGGCGAGATTGATCCTTAAATTTTCGATCAGGCCGGGAACCAGGCTCCGCCTCATCTCCGCGCTCTCCTGCACCAGCGGATTGACGACCGGCACGGGCCCGGAGTCGGCGGCAAGGCCGGGAAAGCGCCGGTTCATCTCTACCGAGGCGAACGGCAGGTTGATCGTCTCGACCAGCCCCTCGCCGGCGAGATAGGAGCGGACGGCGCGCTCGGAGCGGAGCCGGGCGTCCGGCCGTCCGGTAAGACGCGCCTGGGGCAGCGTGGAGGGTATCCGGGCGTAGCCGCGCAGCCGCGCCAGCTCCTCGATCAGGTCCGCCTCGCGCGCGAGGTCGCCACGATAGCTCGGCGGGACGACTTTGAACGCCGCTTTGCCGGGCTGGACCTTGCAGCCCAGCGCCTTGAGGCTCTTTATGATCTCGGCCGCCTTGAACTCGACGCCCGCGATCTCTTTCGCCCGTTCGGGCCGGAGCGCTATCGCCGCGGGCGCGAAGGGGCGCGGATAGCGGTCGATCGCGCCGCCGAGCGGCCGACCGCCGGCGACCTCGCCGAGGAGCGCAACGGCGCGGTCCAGGGCGTAGAGAGTCCCTTCCGGATCGACCCCGCGCTCGAACCGGTGCGAAGCCTCGCTGTGGAGCCCCAGGCGCTTGGCGGCGCGGCGGATCGTCGCCGGGTCGAAACGGGCGCTCTCGACGAGCACGGCGCGGGTGGCGCTGCCGACTTCCGAGTCGCGCCCGCCCATGATCCCGGCCAGCGCGACCGGGACGTCGCCGTCGCAGATGAGCAGGTCATCGGGCAAAAGCTCGCGCTCGAGGCCGTCCAGCGTGACGAATTTTTTCAACTCTTTCGCCGGCCGGACGACGATCCGTTTGGCGGCCAGCCGGTCGAGATCGAAGGCGTGGAGCGGCTGGCCGGTCTCCAGCATGACATAGTTGGTCACGTCCACGACGTTGTTGATCGCGCGGATGCCCGCGGCCTCCAGGCGAAACTGCATCCAGGCGGGTGAAGGCCCGAGCTGTATCCCTTCGACCGCCGCGGCCGAATAACGGCTGCAGCGGCGCGGGCTCGCGATCTCGACCTTGACGGGCGGCGGGTTCGCTTTTTCCTTTGACGGCTTCAGCGCGGGGATTTTGAGCCGCCCGCCGCCGAGCGCCGCCACTTCGCGCGCTATGCCGACGATGCTCAGGCAGTCGCCGCGGTTGGGCGTGACGCCGAGCTCGATCGACCAGTCGGCCTGCCCCTCGGGCGTGCGGAGCGGCGCGAGCGACTCCACTTCGAGGCCCGCCATCGTGAGCGTCTCGGCGAGCTTGTCGGGAGCGTCGCGGAGATCGACGAACTCCTTCAGCCAATTGAGCGTCAGCTTCATGGGCGGTTTTCAGAAGCCGGGGAACTGGCGGAGAAAGCGCAGGTCGTTTTGGAAAAAGAGCCGGATGTCTTCGACGCCGAACTTGAGCATGGCGATGCGCTCGACCCCCATGCCGAAGGCGAAGCCGGAATATTTTTCCGGATCGTAGCCGACGAACCGGAAGACCTCCGGGTCGATCATCCCGGAGCCCAAAATTTCCAGCCAGCCGGTGCCCTTGCAGACGCGGCACGGCGCGGAGTCCTTGAGCGCGCCCCCGCCGCCGCAGATGACGCAGCCGATATCGACCTCAGCGGACGGCTCGGTGAAGGGGAAAAAACTCGGGCGGAAGCGCACGCGACTGTCGGCGCTGAAGATTTGTCTCAACACGTGGGTGAGGACGCCTTTGAGATCTGTGAACGCGATACCGCGGTCGACCATGAAGCCTTCGACCTGGTGGAACATCGGCGAATGGGTCGCGTCGTCGTCGTGGCGGTAGACCGCGCCGGGCGCGATCACCTGGAGCGGCGGCTTCCGCCCCTCCATCGTCCGGATCTGAACCGGCGAGGTGTGGGTCCGGAGCAGGCGGTCGGCGGCGACGAAAAAGGTGTCCTGCATGTCGCGCGCCGGATGGTCCTTCGGCATGTTGAGCGCTTCGAAGTTGTGGTAGTCGTCCTCGATGTCGGGCCCGCGCGCGATCTCGAAGCCCATCGAGAGAAACACGTCGATGATCTCGTCCATCACGAGCGTCAGCGGATGGACCCGGCCGCGCTCGCGGCGGCTCCCGGGGAGCGTGATGTCGATCCGCTCCTCGGCGAGCGCCTTCTCCCGACTTTCGCCCTTGAGCGTTTTTAAGCGCCCGTCGATCTCTGCTTCGATAAAGCCCCGGAGCTGGTTCAGCTCTTCGCCCCGTTTGGGCCGGTCTTCGGGCGCGACGTCTTTCAGGCCTCGCAGCAGGCCGGTGATCGTCCCCTTGCGCCCGAGGTATTCCACGCGAAGCTGCTCGACCTCGGCCTCGGAGACCGAGCGGCCGATCCGATCGAGGACCTCGTCCCTGAGCGGGGCCAGAGCTTCGTTCATACCGAATGCGCGGACGGAAACGCTATGTCGTGAGGCGGGTCTTGGCGAGCTCGGCGATTTGGCCGAAGGCGGGGGCGTCGGCGACGGCGATTTCCGCCAGGATTTTTCTGTCCAGCTCCACCCCGGCGTCTTTCAGCCCCTTGATCAACTGGCTGTAGGACAGCCCGGAGAGGCGCGCCGCGGCGTTGATCCGGGTGATCCACAGAGTGCGGAACTCGCGCCGGCGGACCCGGCGGTCCCGGTAGGCGAAGGCGAGCCCGCGCTCGACCGTCTCTCTCGCCATACGATAGAGTTTGCCGCGCCCTCCGACGTATCCCTTGGCCAGCTTGAGGACTTTTTTCCTCCGCTGCCTGGTTTTACTTCCTCCCTTGGCTCTAGGCACTGGATTGCTCCCTTCTATAAATACGGTATCAATTTGCGGATGTTTTTCTGATCGGCGGGGGACACCAGCGCCCCTTTTCTGAGCTTCCGCTTCCGTTTTTTACTCTTCGCCGAGAGCAGATGGCCCTTGAAGCCCCTGCTGCGCTTGATCTTGCCGGTCCCGGTGACGCGAAACCTTTTCATCGCGCCCCTGTTGCTCTTGATTTTCGGCACGGTTCTCTCCTTCTTTTAAATCTGTTGCTTGGGCACCAGCAGCATCGCCATGTTCCTGCCTTCGAGGCGCGGCGGAATGTCCAGCTTGGCGATGTCCTGCACCTGCCCCACCACCGAGTTGAGCATCTGTCTCCCCAGCTCCGGATGGGTGATCTCCCGGCCGCGGAAAAAGACCGAGACTTTGACCCGCTGGCCCCGCTCGATGAAGCGGCGGATGTTCTTGACCTTGTACACGAGGTCGTGGCGGTCGGTGCGCGAGCCCATCTTGACCTCTTTGATCGACACGAAGGTCTTTTTGCCGCCCTGGGACTTCTTTTTCTGCTGGTAGCGGAACTTGCCGTAGTCCAGGATCTTACAGACGGGCGGCCGTTCCGTCGGGGCCACCTCAACGAGGTCGAGTTGGGCCTCGCGGGCCATCTCCATGGCCTGGTTGGTGGGCACGATGCCCAACTGCTCGCCGGCGGCGCCGATCAGCCGCACCGGGCTGATGCGGATTTGTTCGTTGATGCGCGGGCCGCGGTCGTCCCGCGGGGGCGGCT
>DASWFA010000591.1:0-15967 GCA_036394475.1 Binatia bacterium | reverse complement strand
CGATGCGGCCGCGCGGCGTGAGGCCGAACCGCGGGCTCACCGTCTCTTCGTACGCCTCTTCGGCGTGGGGCAGGGAGTTTTTATTTTCCGGCAGCAGGAGCTTGACCACTTCGGCTTTATTTTTCGGCTCCATCACCCAATCGGTCGCGCGCACCATCGCGCGGATAAGGCGCACGACGAGGTCCTCGTGCGCCTCGGCCCAGTCGCGCCGGGCGGCGCCGAGGCCGCGGGCGTAGTGCGCGACGTAGTCCTCGGCGCGGGCGAGGACCTTGAAGCTGCGCTTTTGGATCTCGTCGTCGGGCATGTTCATCATGCCGGCCCAGGCCTCGCCCCGGCCCATCGCGTCGGCGCGCTTGGTCGTGTTGCCGAACATTTTAAGCGTGTAGTCCCGATTCATCTCGAGGCCGCGCTGTTTTAAAATGGCGATCATCACGATGGCGAAGCCGGTCGTGGGCGCGTCCACCGCCAGGACTTTGCCCTTCAAGTCGGCGAAGTCGTCGACGCCCGCAACGACGACGAGCTTTTGCCGGAGCCCCTGATGCCCGCCGAGAAAGATGACGAAGTCGTTGGTCCCGGGGTCGGCGCCCTGTCCCTCGGCCCAGGCGATGACGTTGTCGGCGTTGTTGAGAATGAGGCCGTAGCGGCCGCCGATGAGATTGCGCAGCAGCGTCGGCGAGTCGGTGACGACCTCCGTCTCGACGCGGATGTTTTCCGCCTTGAGAAAACCCCGCGCCTCCGCCGCGAGGAGCGCGGCGTCTTTCCCGAACGTCCCGATGCGAATCACGTCTTCGGCCATCATCATGCTCTCCTTGAATCTTCCCTGCGCTCGGCGCGGAGCCGGATCACGAGATACCAGACCACGGCGATGTTGATCAATAGAATGACCGTCCTGCCGACGGCGAAGCGGCGCATCGTGGCGTAAACCTCGAAAGGAATGTAGGACGCCGTGATGATCACCGTGAGATACTCCGCCCAGCGCTTGCGCATCAACAGGCCGACGCCTTCGGTGAACAGCAGCGCCGAGTAGACCAGCGTGCCGGCCTCGGTGATAATGATCTTTTTCTCGTCCAGCGCGGCCAGCTTGGCCAACAGCTCCTGAAACCAGCGGCTTTCCCGCCCCACCCAGAGGACGCTCGCCCAATGATGGACCGTTGCCTCCACGTCCTGGTGCAGCAGCGTCGCGAGCCCCAGCCCGACGGCCAGAAGCAGCAGCGCCTTCGCCAGCTTGAACAGGGCGATGAGCCAGATGCCGGTGTCGCGGCGTTTTTTAGCGCTTTCAGCGTGCGCTTTCAACGGGAATCCCCAGCGGCTTTTAGTAGCATGGATGCCCTTGGCGATCCAGCGGGCCTTTGCTAGTGTAGGGGGTCGGAGGTTCCATGTCCACGGCGCTGCGCGAGTTTCAGGTGATGGCGAAGCCTATCGGGGCGATCTGCAACCTCGATTGCAGCTACTGCTATTACCTCAAGAAAGAATTTCTCTATCCCAAGGACGACGCCTTCCGGATGAGCGACGAGACGCTCGAGCGCTACGTCGTCCAGCAGATCGAGGCGGCGCCGGGGCCGATGGTCAACTTCGCCTGGCACGGCGGCGAGCCGACCGCGCTCGGCCTCGACTACTTCCAGAAAATCGTCGCGCTCCAGAAAAAGCACCGGCCCGAAGGCAGGAAGATCACCAACGGCATCCAGACCAACGGCACGCTGCTCGACGACGCATGGTGCCGCTTCTTCGCGGCCGAGCGCTTTTCGGTCGGCCTCAGCATCGACGGGCCGCGCGAGCTGCACGACGGCTACCGCGTGGACAAGGGGCAGAAGCCGACGCACAAGCAGGTGCTCCGCGCGTTCCGCCTGCTCGGCGAGCATCGCGTCCACGTCGACGTGCTCTGCGTCGTGCACGACAGAAACGTCCGCCGCCCGGCCGAGGTCTACCGCTTCTTCAAGGACCTGGGCGTCGAGTTCCTCCAGTTTTTGCCGCTGGTCGAGCGGGAAAACGGCGGCGTGAGCCCGCGCACGGTGCCGGCGGAGGCCTTCGGCGATTTTCTCTCGGCCATCTTCGACGAGTGGGTGCGGCGCGACGTCGGAAAGGTCGCGATCCAGATGTTCGACGAGGCCGCGCGCCCCGCGGCCGGCATGGAGCACTCGCTTTGTATCTTCCGCGAGACCTGCGGCGACGTGCCGGTGGTCGAGCACAACGGCGACTTTTTCTCCTGCGATCATTTCGTCGATCCCGACCACCGCGTGGGAAATATCGCGGAGACGCACCTCGGCGATCTCGTCGAGAGCCCGGCGCAGCGCGCCTTCGGCGAAGCCAAGCGCGATTCCCTGCCGCGTTACTGCCGCGAGTGCGAGGTGCGGGACATGTGCAACGGCGGCTGCCCGAAAGACCGCTTCATCCCGACGCCCGACGGCGAGGCGGGGCTCAACTATCTCTGCGCCGGCTACAAGAAGTTTTTCATCCACAGCCGGCCCTATCTCAAAAGAATGGTCGATATCTGGAACGCCGGCGAGCCGATCGAAAAATTGATGGAAGCCGTGCGCGCCGAGGATGCGAGAGGGACCGCTCCTCAAGTCGGGCGCAACGACCCGTGTCCCTGCGGCAGTGGGAAAAAATACAAGAAATGCTGCGGAGGCCGCTGAAAGGCCCATACCATACCAGGCCGGATGCATCTCTCCAGCCCGATGCGATGGGCCTGTGCTACGCTCGGCGGTCGATAACACCTGGATACGCTTGAGGCTTCCCGTCCGGGCGCATCGGCCCTCCGAGATACACCCCGGCCCGGTGCTTGCCCACTTCCCATTGAGTCATTCCCGCGCAAGCATGTCCTGAGCCCTTCGAGTCCGCTCAGGATAAACTCCGTCGAGGGGCGGGAATTCAGTCTAGAAAAAACTAATTTAATCCTGGATCCCGGCTCGCGCTCGCCGGACTCGCTGGGCCGGGATGACGATAAGGGGTTGCGAGGGAACCAGTCAGATGACTTTTTCTTGGCGCAGCTTATCGATCGCGGCGGCGTCGTAGCCTAATCTTTTGAGAATCGCCTCGGTGTGCTCGCCGAGAGCGGGGATGCCGTCGTAGCGCGCCGGGCTGGCGGAGAGGCGGAGCGGGTTGCCGACGACGGGGACTTTTCCCACGGGGGACTCGACTTCGCGGATCAATTGGCGCGCGACGGCTTGCGGATGGGCCAGCACTTCCGCGATGCCGCGCACTTCGCCGTAGGGGAGCTGCGCCTGCTTCAAGCGCTC
This sequence comes from Binatia bacterium, assembly GCA_036394475.1. Taxonomy (GTDB): domain Bacteria; phylum Desulfobacterota; class Binatia; order UBA9968; family UBA9968; genus JAJPJQ01. The sequence goes on along the minus strand of DASWFA010000591.1, from coordinate 12,731 downwards.
GAGCCATTCCGTGTGATCGCGCGTGAGAAAAGTCTTTTCGATAGCGTCCTCCAGCACGGCGCGGTTATTTCTTCGCCCCTCGACGGTGGAAAAACGCTCGTCTTCGAGGAGCTCCGGCTTCTGGATCACCTGCCGGCAGAAGACCTCCCAGTCTTTGGGCGTCGCGACCGCGAGGTTCACGTATTTTCCGTCGCCCGCGAGGTACGGCCCGTACGGCGTGACGTAGTTGTGCCGCATGCCCATGCGCTCGGGCTGCTCGCCCTGGTGCCAGTAGTGGTGCGGGAAGTAGCCGAGCCACGAGACGATCGACTCGAACATCGAGATGTCGATCTGCTGCCCCTCGCCCGTCTTCTCGCGCTGAAAAAGCGCGAGCAGGATGCCGATGGTGGCGTACATGCCGGAGGCGATGTCGACGATGGCGAGGCTCGCCTTGGCCGGCCTGTCGGGATATCCCGTCGTCGCGATGATGCCGCCCTCGCCCTGGACGAGGAGATCGTACGCCTTGACGTCGCGGTAGGGGCCGTCCTGGCCGTAGCCCGAGAGCGAGCAGTAGATGAGCCGTGGGTTGATCGACTTCAATTTTTCATAGCCCAGCCCCGAACGCTCGGCGACGCCGGGCGCGTAGTTCTCGAAAAAAATGTCCGCCTCGCGGATGAGCCGGTAGAGGATCTCGCGCCCCTTTTCCGGCTTGACGTCGACCGTGAGGCTCTGCTTGTTGCGGTTGAGCCAGACGTAGCCGGAAGAGAGGCCGCGGACCGCCTTGTCCCAGTGGCGGATCAGGTCGCCGACGCCGGGGCGCTCGACCTTGACGACCTCGGCGCCCATGTCCGCCAGCACGCAGGTGCAGAAAGGGCCCGCGAGCACCTGCTCGAAGGCGACGACGCGGACGCCGTCGAGGGCGCGCGCGGGCTTGCCGCCTGTGGCATTGTGTGGTTCCGGCAATTCCTTCTCCTGAATCCTTTTCTTTCTTGACCCTCTCCCCTTGGGAGAGGGAAGGGTGAGGGCCTATTTCCCTTCCTTGATTTCGGGAAACAGGTCGCGCCGGGGCGCGTGGGCCTTTTTCCAGACCATCACGCTGCGGGTGTAGTCGATCACGACCTTGCCGTCCTGCTTGACGCCCCGCGTGCGCACTTTGACGATGCCCTGCGCGGGCTTGGATTTGGACTCGCGCTTGTCCACGACTTCCGATTCGGAATAGAGCGTCTCGCCGACGAAGAGCGGGTTCGGCAGCTTGATCTCGTCCCAGCCGAGCGCGAAGCCGTTCTCGCTCACGTCCGCCACGCCCATGCCGGCGACGATCGCCAGCGTGAGGGCGCTGTTGACCAGGCATTGGCCGAACTCGGTGCGCTTGGCGTACTCGGTGTTGAAATGGATCTGGTTGGTGTTGTTGGTGAGCAGCGTGAACCAGATGTTGTCCGCCTCGGTGACCGTCCGGCCGAGGCGGCAGCGGTAGACGTCGCCCACCGCGAAGTCCTCGAAGTAGCGGCCTTCCCAGCCGGGTTTGACGGCCATACGCTTCCCTCCCTGATTTTGCATTCTCGGCGTCCCGCTATATACTAACGCGGTAAATATAGGAGGCGAGGATGGATTTCAACCTGACTCAGGAGCAGCAGCAGATCCGCGATGAAATCCGAAAAGTCTGCGGCGAATTCCCCGACGCCTACTGGCGCGAGGTGGACAAAACGCGCGGCTACCCGGACGCCTTCGTGAAGAAGCTGACGGAATTGGGCTGGCTCGCCGCGCTCATCCCCGAGGAGTACGGCGGCAGCGGCCTCGGCATCACCGAAGGCAGCATCATCCTCGAAGAGATCAACCGCTCCGGCGGCAGCGCGACCGCCTGCCACGCGCAGATGTACACGATGGGCACGCTGCTCCGCCACGGCAGCGCCGAGCAGAAAAAGCGCTATCTGCCGAAGGTCGCCAAGGGCGAGCTCCGCCTCCAGGCCTTCGGCGTGACCGAGCCCAACGCCGGCTCCGAGACCACGCGCATCGAGACCACCGCGGTCCGCCGCGGCGACGCCTACGTCGTCAACGGCCAGAAGATCTTCATCTCGCGCGTGATGGAATCGGACCTGATGCTGCTGCTGGCGCGCACGACGCCCTACGACCAATTGCAGGACAAGACGCGCGGGCTTTCGGTCTTTATCGTCGATATGCGGGAGGCGAAAGGGAAGCTCGAGGTCAAGCCGCTCGATCTCATGATCAACCACCACACCAACGCGCTCTTCTTCGACGGCCTCGAAGTGCCGGCGGAGAATCTCGTCGGCGAGGAGGGCATGGGCTTCCGCTACATCATCGACGGCTGGAACGCGGAGCGCATCCTGGTCGCCGCCGAGGCGGTCGGCGACGGCCGCTGGTTCGTCGCGCGCGCGGCGAAGTACGCCAAAGACCGCGTCGTCTTCGGCCGGCCGATCGGCGCCAACCAGGGCATCCAGTTCCCGATCGCGCAGGCGCACGCGCGCATCGAGGCGGCCGACCTCGTCCGCTTTCAGGCCGCGACCAAGTTCGACCGCAAGGAGAGCTGCGGCGCGGAGGCGAACATGGCGAAGCTCCTCGCCTCCGAGGCGGCGTGGGAGGCGGCCAACGCCTGCCTCACGACGCACGGCGGCTACGGCTTCGCGTCGGAGTACGACGTCGAGCGGAAGTTCCGCGAGACGCGGCTCTTGACCGTGGCGCCGGTCAGCAACAACCTGGTGCTCGCCTACCTGGCGCAGCACGTCCTCGGCCTGCCGCGATCGTATTAAATACGTTTCGAGTTTCGGGTTTAACTCGGAGCTCGAAACCCGTAACTATTTTAGATGAACATCAAGCTCACCATCGAATACGACGGCACCGATTACTCGGGCTGGCAGCTCCAGCCGAACGGCCGGACGGTCCAGGGGGTTCTCGAGCAGGCGCTGGAGAAAATACTCGGCGCGAAGATCCGCGTCGCCGCCTCGGGGCGCACCGACGCGGGCGTGCACGCGCTCGGGCAGGTGGCGCATTTCGTTCACGACGGCGCGGTCGACCTCTGGCGCCTGCAGCGCGCGCTGAACGGCGTGACGCCGCCGGACGTCGTTATCCGGGGCGCCGAGGCGGCGCCGGACTCGTTCGACCCGCGGCGCGACGCGCGCGCCCGCCGGTACCGGTACCGCATCTGGAACGCCCCGTGGCCGGCGGCGATCGAGCGCCGCTACTCCTGGCACCAGCATGACGCGCTCGATCTTTCCGCCATGGAGGAGGCGATCCGCCATCTCGAAGGCGAGCACGACTTCGCCTCTTTTCAGGCCGCCGGCTGCGACGCCGCCCACGCGGTCCGGCGCATTGATCGCAACGGCTTCACGCGCCAGGGCGACCTCGTCCTCTACGACGTCGAGGCGAACGCCTTTTTGCGCCACATGGTGCGGAACATCGTCGGCACGCTCGCCCAGATCGGCCGCGGCGAGCGCGCCGCGTCCTCGATCGCCGGCCTCCTGGCGGCGAAAGACCGCGCGCTGGCCGGCCCGACCGCGCCGCCGCAGGGGCTGTTTTTGATGGAAGTAAAATACGAAGAAGGCATGAGACGCTAGGCGCGCGGGGACAACGGCTCCGTATGAGAAAACTGCTGATCGCCGCGGCTGCGCTGCTGCTCCTCTTCATCGTCTTTTTCGCCCAGATACGGCTGGGCCTCATCACCGCGCTGTTCATCCGGGACATGCTCGACGGCGGCGCCGTAAGCGCGCCGGACCGCGGCGCGCTCGGCTGGGTGACGCCGGCGCCGGCGAAAAAGCGGCTCGACGTTCCCGGCCCGGGCGGGAAGGCGATCGCGGCGGACCTCTATGCCCCCCGGGGCGGGAAGAAGCGCGCGGCGATCCTGCTCACCCACGGCATCATCGAAGCGGGGAAGGACGACCCGCGCCTGGTCCGCTTCGCCTATTCGCTCGCGCGCGCCGGCTTCGTCGTCCTCGTGCCCGACCTCCGGGGGATGAAGTCGTTCCGCATCCGCTTCGGCGACGTGGACGACATCGTCGCCTCCGTCCGTCATCTCGCTTCGCTCCGCGACATCGTCGACGATAAAAAAATGGGGCTCATGGGCTTCAGCTACGCCGCGGGCCCGACCATGATGGCCGCCGCCGATCCATCGATTCGCGATCGGGTCAAGTTCGTCGTTTCATTCGGCGGCTACTACGATCCCGTCAACGTCGTGCGCTTCATCACCACGGGCTACTACGAGTACGGGCGCGAGAAGGGCTTTCTCGAGCCCCAGCCTTACGGCAAATGGGTCTTTTTCATGAACAACGTGGATTACGTCGGGAATGAAAAAGACCGGCGCATTCTGCGCCAGATTTTCAAAAACGAGCAGATGGAGCTGCCGAAAAACGCCGCGCCGCTCGTGGCGCGGCTGAGCCCGCAGGGACGCTACCTCTACCAGTTGCTCGTCAACAAGGACCCGGCGCGCACGGAAGACCTGGTCAAGAAGATCGATCCGCGTGTGCGCGCCTTTCTCACAAAGCTCTCGATGGCGCCGCTCGTTCCTTCCATCCGCGCCTACTTTATCATCGGCCACGGCAGCGGCGACCCGCTGATCCCCTACACGGAAAGCCTGCGGCTGGCGGACGCGGTGGGGGATAAAAGCAAGGTTCACGCCGCGGTGCTCCGGCTCTTCGCGCACGTCGATCCGGCCAAGCGGAGTTTTTCCGTCAAGGAATTCTTCACCGTCTACATTCCCTCCACGCTCCAGTTCTATTCCCTGGTCTACGATCTCCTGGCCCAGCAGCGTTAAAGTTAAATAAGCATCGAGTTTCTGGTTTCAAGCGAGGAAGCCCGCAACTTTCCGTTCGTTGACACGCTTTCGGGTTTCCCTATATATGCTGCATGAGAACCATTCCCGGAGGTCCGCCATGATGCCCGCGCACGATTCTTTTTACGACGTTTTTTCCAAGGGAAAAAAGATCAAGATCCAGTGGCCGAACGGCGCCCGGCTGGCCGTGACGCTGGCGGGAAACCTGGAGGCCTGGACCGAGATCCCCGACCCGAAGCACCGCAGAACGCATCACGTCGGCGGCTCCAACCCGATCACCGCCGAGGACGTCCGCTGCAAGTACGATTTCCGGACCGCGAGCGAAAACGATTACGGCGGCCGGACCGGCATATGGCGCATTCTCCGCATTCTCAAAAAGCACGGCCTCCGGGCGTCGTTCAACGTCAACGGCCTGGCGGCGCTCCGCTATCCCGAAGCGGTCAAGGCCGTCCACGCCGGGGGCCACGAGATCGTGGGGCACAATTACGCCGAGGACGTCCAGTCGATCTACCTCACCAGGGAGCAGGAGCGCGAAGAGATCCAATCCTGCGTGAAGATCTTTCAGGACCTCGTCGGCGCGCGGCCCTACGGCTCGCTCTCCTCCGGCATGCGCCACACCGAGCACACGCTCGGGCTCCTCGCCGAGGAGGGCTTTCTCTGGCACGGCGACGCGGTCAACGACGACGCGCCCTATCTCGTCCAGGCGGGCGATAAGACGCTGGTCGAAGTGCCGTACCGCAACGCGATCAGCGGCCTCAACGACACCGGCATGTACCGCCGCGGCATCACCGCGCGCGACCTCTTCGGCGCGTTCAAGGACGAGTTCGACGTGCTCTACGAGGAATCGGCGGAAGAGCCCAAGATGCTCACGCTGGCGATGCACTGCCAGATGGCGTTTCCGGCGACGGGCAAGGTCTACGACGAATCCCTCAAGTACGCCAAATCGTTCTCCGACGTCTGGTTCGCGCGCAGGATCGACGTCGTCAAGTGGCTGCTGGAGAATTGCGTACCGGGCCGGTGAAAAAGGCTCATATGCTGCGTTGCGCGCCCATCGCCTCGCTCGACGTGCTGAAAAAAGTACGCCTGCGCTCGTCGATCGGTCGCGCGCCTTGCCTCTGAGACCTTTTTGACCGGCCCGAAGAAGTCTCCTAGAACGGAGGACGAGCCATGATGAAACGGCGCTTGGCTTTTCTGGTCCTGATCGCTCTCTCGTTTTTCGCATCGCCCGCCGCCGCCGAGACCCTCAAGGCCGGCTACGTCTCGCGCGATTTGAACTACCTGCCGTTTTTCATCGCCCGGAATAAAGGATTCTACGCCCGCGAAGGCATCGAGGTCGATCTGGTCGCCATCGGCCGCGCCGACCTGCAGGTGCAGGCGCTCGTCACCGGCGATCTCCACTTCGCGCTGATCAATCCCGACGGCATCATCGTGCTCGACGAAAAGGGCGCCAACTTGAAGGTTGCCGCGGGGTCGAGCAACGCGGCGCCTTACGTTCTCGTCGGCGGGAAGAGCTACAAAAAGATCGAGGATCTGAAGGGCGCGCGGCTCGGCGTCGCCAGCCTCAAGGGCGGCGCGACCTCGATCCTGTTGAGCTATCTCAAAAGCAAGGGGCTCGTGTATCCGCGCGATTTCAATCTCGCCGTGATCGCCGGCGGCACGCCGGCGCGCCTCTCCGCGCTGGAGAGCGGCGCGGTGGCCGGCGCGGTGCTGGGCGTTCCTTTCGCGGACATCGCCATCGACCGGGGCTTCAACCGGCTCGGCGACACGACGGAAGTGATCGCGAAATACCAGTTCAACGCGGTCACGCTGAATCCCGCCTGGGCGGAGAAAAACCGCGCCGCGGTCGTCAAATTTTTAAAGGCGCATATCCAGAGCCTGCGCTGGATCTACGAGCGGCCCGCCGAGGCCGCCGATTTTCTCACCAAAGAATTCGGCCTCAAGCCGCCCTACGCCGAGAAGGGGATCGCCTACTACACGAAAAACCGCGTCTATCCGATCGACGGCGCCGTCACGCTCGAAGGGTTGAAGGTCAACGTCGAGGTCCAGGTCGAGGACGGCCTCGTCAAGCAGCCCGCGCCGCCGGCGGAGAAGTACGCCGATTTGAGCTATCTGAGACAGGCACAGAAGGAATTAGGAATGTAGTTTCAAGTTTCCAGTTTCAGGTTTCAAGATAAGCAATGCACCGTTCGTCCCCGGCTTGGTCGAGGCGCGAGGACGCCTACCATCTAATTTTTTCCTTGAAACGCGCAACCTGAAACTTGAAACTGCCGGCGCCATTGGGCCGGCGCCTCCGCCGGCAGAGCGGTTTGGACAACCCGCGCAGGCTTGAACTGACCGCTCCGGGCGGATATTATCGTTCTTTTCCAAGGAGAATCCTCCGATGGCACAAGGCCGCACGCTCTATGACAAGATATGGGACTCGCACACGGTCGAGATCCTGCCCACCGGGCAGACGCAGCTGTTCGTCGGTCTGCACTTGATCCACGAGATCACCACGGCGCCCGCGTTCGACATGCTCCGGGAGAAGGGCTTCGAGGTCGCTTTTCCCGAAAGGACTTTCGCCACCGTCGACCATATCGTGCCCACCGACGTTCGGACCCGGCCGTTTCTCGACGCGCAGGCGGAGGAGCTGATCCGGGTCCTGGAGAAGAACGTCGGCCAGTTCGGCATCGATTTCTTCGGCCTGGAGAGCGACCGGCAGGGCATCGTTCACGTCATCGGCCCGCAGCTGGGCTTGACGCAGCCGGGCATGACGCTGGCGTGCGGCGACAGCCACACGAGCACGCACGGCGCCTTCGGCACGCTCGCCTTCGGCATCGGCACGAGCCAGGTGCGCGACGTGCTGGCGACGCAAACGCTGGCGATCGACCGGCTCAAGGTGCGGCGGATCGACGTCGACGGGGCGCTCGCGCCGGGCGTTTACGCCAAGGACGTGATCCTCAACATCATCCGCCGGCTCGGCGTCTCCGGCGGCAAGGGCTTCGCCTACGAGTACGGCGGCGCGGTGATCGACGCGATGAGCATGGAAGAGCGCATGACCGTCTGCAACATGAGCATCGAGGGCGGCGCGCTGGTGGGCTACGTCAACCCGGACGCGACGACCTTCGAGTTCTTGAAAGGCCGGGAGTTCGCCCCGAAAGGCGCGGACTTCGAGCGCGCCGTCGCCTACTGGAAATCGGTCGCCTCGGACCCCGGCGCCCGCTACGACGACATGGTGCGTCTCCAGGGCGCCGAGATCGAGCCGACCGTCACCTGGGGCATCAATCCCGGACAGGCGATGGGCGTCTCGGAAAAGCTGCCGCGCCCGGAGGAGTTTTCCGATCCCGAAGGCGCCCGCAAGGCGTACGAGCACATGGGATGGAACCCGGGGACGGCGATTTTAGGCACGCCGATCGACGTGGCGTTCGTCGGCTCGTGCACCAATTCGCGCCTCTCCGACCTCCGCGCCGCCGCCGCCATCGCCCGGGGGAGGAAAGTCTCCGCCGGCATTCGCGCGCTGGTCGTGCCGGGCTCGGCGGAGGTGAAGACGCTGGCGGAAAAAGAGGGGCTCGATAAGATCTTCCGGGAAGCGGGGTTCGAGTGGCGCGAGGCCGGCTGCTCGATGTGCCTGGCGATGAATCCCGACAAATTGTCGGGGCGGGAGGTCTGCGCCTCCTCCTCGAACCGCAACTTCATCGGCCGGCAGGGGAGCCCCGGCGGGCGCACGCTCCTCATGAGCCCCGCGATGGTGGCCGCCGCGGCGCTCAACGGAAAAGTCGTCGACGTGCGCGAGTATCTGCAGTAACCCTCTCCCTTAACAAGGGAGAGGGTTCAGAAGGAGGGAGAGATCAGCCCTCTTTTCCTTCCTCTCCCCGGAAGGGAGAGGATAAAGGTGAGGGTTGAAGGCGGGTAGAAAGAAATAAACATGAGCAACGATTCAAAAATCCTTCAAGTCGCCGGGCGCGCGCTGCCGGTCCGGGGCAACGACATCGACACGGACCGCATCATCCCGGCGCGCTACCTGATCGAGCCCACCTTCGCCAAGATGGGGGAGTATCCCTTCTTCGACGAGCGGTTCGACGCCGCGGGAAAGCCCAAGGCCCACCCTTTCAACGACCCGAAGTACCGGGGCGCCTCGATCCTGCTGGTCAACAAAAATTTCGGCTGCGGCTCTTCCCGCGAGCACGCGCCGCAGGCGCTCTACCGCTTCGGCATCCACGCGATCGTGGGCGAGTCGTTCGCGGCGATCTTCGCCGGCAATTGCGTCATGCTCGGCATCCCCACGGTCGCGGTGGGGGAGCGCGAGATCGAAGAGCTGATGCGGCTCGCCGAGTCGCGTCCCGAGACCTCCTTCGCGCTCGACGTCGCGGCGCAGAAGTTATCCTACGACGGGAAGACGATCCCGGTCGCCGTTCTGGAGACCTCGCGGAGGGCGCTGACCGAAGGTTCGTGGGATTCCACCGGGATGCTCCGCGCCAACCTGGGGAAGACCAGGGCCACCGCGGCGAAGCTCGCGTACATGACGGGATTCAAGGGTTGAGCCGGTCTTTGAAAAATCCGCTTCGAGTCCTGCTTCTCCTTTCGATCTTCCTCTCTTCCATTCTCGGCCTGGCGGCGGACGGCCAGCCGCCGGAGGCCCCGCCGCCGCTCAAGAACTATACGCCGCGCTTCCGCCCGTTCGACGGCGGCGAAAAGGCGGTCTACCACGCGAGCTGGCTCGGCGTCCCCGTCGCCTCGGCGGAGATCACGATGAAGCCGGTCCTGGTGGACGGCAAGAAGCACTATCAGGCGACCGTCAAGGCGGAATCGTGGCGCTATCTCGACATGATCTTCAAGATGCGCGACGTCATCGAATCGACCTTCGACGCCGAGACGTTCCACACGCGCCGCTTTTCGTTCATCCAGCGGGAGAACAAGAAAGCCAACGACACGACCGCCGAGGTCGATCCGGCCACCCGCAAGTGGACGGTGCGCCGAAAAGAGAACAAGAAGAAAAAGGATTTCGAGTTCGAGTCGCCGTACGCGCTCGATACGGTCGCCGCCGTTTACCTGGCGCGCAGCCTCGATTTCAAGGCCGGCGATCAGTTCCGCCTCGAAGTGTTCGGCGGCAAGAGCCGCTATCTCGTCACCCTCGACGTCATCGGCAAGGAGCGCGTGTCGGTCAAGGGCAAGGATTACGAGGCGTACAAGATCGTCCCGAAGGTCGCCGACGTGAGCAAGACGGGATACGCCAAGCGGGTGCGCGAGGCGACCGCGTGGATCACCGCGGACGAGAAGCGCCTGCCGATCAAGATGTCCACCCACGTATTCGTCGGCAGCGTGAACATCGAGATGATGGAGGAAAAGGGCTGAGATAGCTCGGCGGATGGTTGTGTGGTATAGTCGCGTGCAAGAGGCATCGGATGAAAAAAAGAATTTTACTGGTCGAAGACAATCCGGCGACGATCGACGTGGTGCAAAAGGAGCTCGAGTTCCTGGGCTACGACGCCCTCACCGCGGACAACGGGGAAAAGGCGATCGAGATGGCGGCGGCGGAGCTGCCGGATTTGATCATCATGGACATCTCGCTGCCCAGGATGGACGGCCTGGAAGCGACGGCCCTGATCCGCAAAAATCCCAAGACCGAGTCGATTCCCATTCTCGCGGCCACCGCGCGCGCGCTCCCCGGAGACCGGGAAAAATGCCTTCAGGGCGGCTGCAACGACTACATCGCCAAGCCTTTTACGCACCGCGAGCTGGGCGCCGCTTTGAAGAAGCTCCTGAAGGAATAAAAGCGGGAAGATCCGGCCGGCGTTTCGGAAAACGGCTGCGCCATGGCCAAAGTCGTCATCTACACCACTCAGATTTGTCCCTACTGCGTGCGGGCCAAGGCGCTGTTGCGCTCCAAGCGCGTCGAGTTCGAGGAGATCGACATCGGCCGCGACCCGCGCCTGAGAGAAGAGGCGATGCGCCTCTCGGGCGGCCGCAGAACCGTGCCGCAAATCTTTATCGACGAGCGCTCGATCGGCGGCTACGACGAGCTGTGGGAGCTGGACCAGGCGGGAAAGCTCGATCCGCTGCTGGGCAACGCCGATGAAAAAGCCGGCTGACGCCGCCGCCGGTTACCCGCGCGTGTTTGTTTTTACCCGATCCGTCAAAGATGAAAAGGCGGAGACGTCTAGGGGCGGCTGGAGGGGGCGAAAAATTGGAGGCGGCGAGCGGATTCGAACCGCTGCATCGAGGTTTTGCAGACCTCTCCCTTAACCACTTGGGTACGCCGCCCCGGAGATCACTTTTAACCGTATTTCCCGCCTGTTTCAACCTTCGGCGGCGCGGCGCAATGATTGACAACCCGGGGCGAAACAAGTAATGAATCACCAGGAAATCGGGAGTCGATAAAAAATGGCGACGATGATCACCAGCGAGTGCATCAACTGCGGCGCGTGCGAGCCGGAGTGCCCCAACAACGCGATCAGCCAGCACGAGGACCTCTACGTCATCGATCCGCTGCTCTGCACCGAATGCGTGGGCTTCCACGACTACGAAGCCTGCGCCGCCGTCTGCCCGGTCGACTGCTGCGTGACCGATCCCAACAACGTCGAGGACGAGGCGGCTCTCATCGCGCGGGCGAAGGAGATTCACCAGGACGTCGCCTTCGCGGAAAATTTCGAGTCGCGCTTCCGCAAGGGCGCCGCGCCGGCGCCCGCCGCCGCGGAAAAACCCGCCCCGGCGGCCGCGGCCAAGCCCGCCGAGCAGCCGAAGCCCGCGGCCGCGGCGCCCGCCGCGCCCAAACCGCAGGCGGCGCCGGCCAAACCGGCTCCCGCTCCCAAGCCGCCGCGGCCCGAGAAGCATTTTCCCGGCGAGATCGCGGGCAGCTTCAACGAGGCTTTTTCCCGCTTGAAACGACAGGGGCCGCTTTCCCGGCCGCTCGGCCGCGTTGTGATCGCTCTGGCGCAGCCTTTTCTCGGCGCCCTGCCGCATCGGGATAAAGTGGAATTGGAAAAGGCGGTGGGAAGCCCCATGGCTTTCAGCGCGGCCGGATCGACGGCGCTCAACGTGCTCCACAATATCGTGCTCATCTATCCGATCCTGCTGCTGGTGATCGGCGCGGGGATCGACGGGCCCGAAGTCCTTTTCAGCCAGGACGTCAACAAGTACATCCTGATCGGCGTCCTGATCGGGATCCTCGAAGGCGTCTTCCGCCTGAGGGACGGAATCTTCCACGCCAAGCCGGCGGAAGAGATCGAATACCGGGCGGCGCTCTACGGCGTGCCGCTCTCCTACGCGCTGAAGCCGCTGCTCGCGCGCCAGTCGGGCACCGTCCGGAACCAACCGATTCCGGTGGACGGATTTTACGCCAAGGGCTTCGTCGAGAAGCTCGAGCGCGAGCGGCGCTACGGCAACGTCTATACGGTTCAGGATTGGGGCGACGCCTATTTCTTGAGGATGGAATTTCCCACCCGGGTGCCCGACATCGGCCTCGCGGCCCGGGCGGAGCTCCCCGACGAGATGCCCGATTACGACTACGACCTTATATTGAAAGACGGCCGGTTCATCGTCAAGGGAAGGGTTTCGGACGAAAGGATACGGAAAATTTCCAGCAGCATCGGAGCTTTCCCGCCGGAATTCACCTCGGTGATCCCGCTCGAGCAGGGGGTCCGGGGCTTTTCCCACCGCTTCGCCGACAAGCTGCTGGAAATCCTGCTCTTCAAGCAGGCGGCCGTCGCGCCGGGGAGTCAACATCTCTAAGCACAAGGTAGAGACGGAACGGTTTCCTGCCCAACCCCACGGAGGCGCGGCCCGCGACTTCCCGCCTCCGGCGGCCGGCCTCAGCTTCAAGCCGATGGAGTCTTCGGACCTGGCCGGCGTTATCGAGATCGAGCGGGCGTCGTTTACCTTCCCCTGGAGCGCGAGTTTCTTCATCCAAGAGCTGAAGGTCAGCTGCGCCAAGTCGCATCTCGCCATGCTGGACGGGAGGCCCGTCGGATACATTATTTACTGGCGGCTGCCGCGC
>DASWFA010000590.1:0-2355 GCA_036394475.1 Binatia bacterium | reverse complement strand
CGGAAGACGTCGGCGAAGGGAAGCCGCATCCGGAGATTTTCATCAAGGCGCTCCGCGAGATCAACCGGCTCGGGCGGGACGAGCCGATCTTGTCTTCCGAGTGCCTGGTCGTGGAGGACTCGAAGGAGGGCATCACGGCGGCGCACCGCGCCGGCATCAAATGCCTCGCCGTGTCGAACTCCCACCCGGCCGGCGAGCTCAAGGCGGATGCGGTGGTCGCGAGCCTGGAAGAAGTGACGATCCCCTTCCTCGAAGCCCTCTTTAAATAACTTTTTACTTTTGTCTTTCGGTTTATCGATACGGGCTCTGCTGCGGCCGGACGGTGATCTCCACCGGGCAGGAGTTGGCCGGCGAGGAGAGCACGAACAGCACCACCTCCGCGACGTCCTCGGGCTGGATCATCTTCGTCCGGTCGAGCCTTTTGTTCGGCGGGATGAGCGGCGTGGCGACGAAGCCCGGGAGGATCACGGCGACCTTGACGCCGTCCTCCCGCACTTCCTCGAAAAGCGACTGGGTGAACCCGATCAGGCCGAACTTGGAGGCCGAATACGCCGCCGTATTCGCCTGGCCCGCCTTGCCGGAGATCGAGCCGATGTTGACGATCGCGCCGGATTTTTTCCCGATCATCTCGGGGAGCACGAGGCGGGATAGCACCATCGGCGCGCGCAGGTTGACCTGAAAAGTCCGGTCCATATCCTCGATCTTGCTGTTGACCATGGCCGCGGTCTTGCCCCAGCCCGCGTTATTGATCAAAAAGTCGATCGCGCCCCACTCTTTCAGCGTCTGCTTGACGAGCCGCTCCAGCTCCTCGTCGCGCGTCACGTCGGTCGGCAGGACCAGCGCGTCGCCGTCCCGCCCGCGGATCTCCTCGGCCACCGCGCGGATCTCGGACTCGCTCCGCGCCGCCAGCGCCACCCGCGCCCCCGCATGGCTCAGCGCGAGGGCGATCGCCCGCCCGATGCCGCGGCCGGCGCCGGTGACGATGGCAACTTTTCCCGACAGAGATTTCATATTTTGGAACTCTTTTCTTTTTGGGTTAACCCGAAACTATTTGTTTATGCGGCTTCGGCGCCATGAAAACCAACAGGACGAGCCGGTCCGGCCCGGGATTCTCGACCCCGTGCTTCTCGCCCGAAGGCGCCATGGCGATCTCCCGCGCGCCGAGCTCCCGGTTCTCGCCGCCGATTTGAAACCGCCCTTTGCCTTCGACGACGTAATAGATTTTATCCGAGCCGTCGTGCGCGTGCGGCGCCTGGCTCTGGCCCGGCTCGAAGCAGTAGAGATCGCAGAAAAACCGGTCGGTTTCGAAGAGGCCGTTCTTTTTCATCTTGTCGGCCGCGAACCGGGCCGCGTCGGCCAGCTTTTGGAAATTCGCCATATTTCTCTCCTCGATCGGCTCTGTCTTTCATACCGTGCGGCGGCCCTGCAAATCAAGGTCGAATCTGCTATCGTGACTTGAGATGATTTCCGTCCTGATTCGCTACCACGAGATCGCGCTCAAGAAGGGCAACCGGCCCTACTTTATCGACCTGCTCAGGAGAAACCTGGTCGCGTCGGCGCGCGGTCTGCCGCTCCGCCAGTCCAAGGCCCTGCAGGGCCGCCTCCTGCTTTCTTTCGACGACGGAGCCGACCGCGCCGAAATCCAGCGCCGCTTCGAGAGGGTGTTCGGGGCCGCCAATTTTTCCTTCGTTGAGCGCGCGCCGGCGGATATCGAGACATTGGAGCGGCGGATCGTCGAGGAGGTCGACGGGAGAAGCTTCGCCTCGTTCCGGATCGACGCGCGCCGCGCCGACAAGACGTTCCCGCTCACTTCGCCGGAGATCAACCGGCGGCTGGGCGCCGCGGTCAAGGAAAAGAGCGGTGCGCGGGTGGATCTGGAAAACGCCGAATTCACGATCGCCGTCGAGATCCTCCCGGAGACGGCTTTCTTCGGCTTCGACAAAATCCCCGGCGCCGGCGGCCTGCCGGTCGGCGCCACCGGCAGGGTCGTCTCGCTCATCTCCGGCGGCTTCGATTCTCCCGTGGCCGCCTACCGGATGATGCAGCGCGGCTGCCGGCTCATCTTCGTCCATTTCCACAGCGCGCCCTATCTGGACAGGACGTCGCAGGAAAAATGCCGCGAGCTTGTGCAGCTCTTGACGCGCCACCAGTTCAACTCCCGGCTCTATCTCGTCCCCTTCGGGGAGATCCAGCGCCAGATCGTCGCCGGGGTCCTCCGGCCTCTCAGGGTGGTGCTCTACCGGAGAATGATGCTGAGGATCGCCGAGGCGATCGCGCGGACGGAAAAAGCGCAGGCCCTGGTGACCGGCGAGAGCCTGGCCCAGGTCGCCTCGCAGACGTTGGAGAATATGGCGG
>DASWFA010000589.1:0-2313 GCA_036394475.1 Binatia bacterium | reverse complement strand
CGCCATGAACGAAGCCGCCCGGCCCAGGTCGCTAAAAACCACCCCGGTTAGTTTCCTCTCCCCACCCATGCCCGTGTCCGAGTTTCTGGTCTCAGGTTCCAAGTTTCTAGTTGAAGGGAGAGATTCTTCGCGGAGTTTATCCTGAGCTTTGCCGAAGGACCCAGAATGACAACGTGTCTTTTTCTTTCATACTGAACCCGTCTTCCGTCATCCTGAATGAAATGAAGGATCTCTCCGATTTTTGAACTCATCCGAAAACTAGAAACCCGAAACTCGAAACTTTTTTATTTCCCCGACAACGACTTCGCCGTGCCGCCGCGGCGCACCTTGACGACCTCCGCCATGATGGAAAGGGCGATCTCCTCGGGCGTCTCGGTGCCGATGTCGAGGCCGATCGGCGCGTAGACCCGCCCGATGATCTCCTCGGCGATCTTCTCCTCGTTGCGAAAACGCTCGAAGCAGGCCTTGATGCGCCGCCGGCTGCCGATCATGCCGACGTAGCGCGCCGGGCCGTGGATGATCTCGCGGAGGCAGGGCTCGTCGTACTTGTGGCCGCGCGTGATGAGCACGATGTAGGTGGAGGGCGTGATGGCGGTCGCCTTGAGCTCGGCCGCCATGTCGCCGACCCGGATGTCGTCGGCGTCCGGGAAGCGCTCGCGGTTGGCGAACAGGATGCGGTCGTCGAGCACCGTCACGTGAAAATCGAGGATCTTGGCGATTTTGGCGAGCGGCACGGCGATGTGGCCGGCGCCGACCACGAGCAGTTTCGGCGGCGCGGGGAGCACCTCGAAAAATATCTCGGCCTTGCCGCCGCCCGGCTGCTCCAGGGAAACGAGCCTGGATTTTTCCTCTTTGAGGCGCGCCGCCGCCTCTTTGAGAATGGCGCCGATCAATTTTTCGTCGCGGATCGTGCCGGCGACCGGCCTGCCGTCGCGCACGAGGCAATTTTGACCGGCGTCGGCGCCGCCCTCTTTCTCGACCTCGACGACGGTCGCCAGCACGCCGGCCGCGCCCTCGTCTTGAATTTTTATCAGCTCCTCGACCAGACTCGCCATTTTCGTCTTGCTTTTCTTTCTACCGCCTACAGCCTATCGCCTGCCGCCTTCTTCTTCCTTGCCCCACGGCTCGATGAAGACGTTCATGATGCCGCCGCAAACCGCGGGGCTGTCGGAGGCGATTTCGTCGAGGAGATCGATCTGCACGGTGCGGGGCTTGCCCGTCCGGATCACCTCGATCGCCTCACGCTTGACGTCCGCTTCGCCGCAGCCGCCGCCGATCGTGCCGAGAATCTCGCCCCACGCGGTCACGACCATTTTGGCGCCGACTTCCCGCGGCGTCGAGCCCTTGGTCGATACGATCGTCGCGACCGCGAGCGTCTCGCCCTTGTCGAGAAATTCCTTCACCTGATGGTAGATCGTGGTTTTTTTCGGACGCTCGACCTTGTCGGCGTCGTGACAGGCTCCCGGTCCGGCCATAAAATACCTCCTGAGTTTCTGGTTTCTGGTTTCTGGTTAGCTTCGAGTTCGCCCGATTGGAACTTGAAAACTGGAACTTGAAACTAGAAACTTTCACGTTAAGCCACCATCTTCTGCAACGTCCGGCCGAGCGCGACCAGACTATTCAAATTATGGATGGACAAAAAGAGATCGAGATAGGGCAGCGCCGCCTGCATGCCCTTGCAGAGCGGCTCGTAATTGTCGCTCGCCAGCAGCGGGTTGAGCCAGAGGATCTTGTAGCAGCGGCGCTTGAGCGCCTGCATCTCCCGCTCGAGCAGCGTGACGTCGCCGCGGTCCCAGCCGTCGCTGATGACGACCACCACCGTCCGGTGCGTCACCAGAGTGGGCGCGAAGTCGCGGTTGAAGGTGGCGAGCGACCGGCCGATGTTGGTGCCGCCGGACCAGCCCAGCACCGAGTGGGAGATGCGCTCCAGCGCGCCGGCGATCTCCTTGGTGCGGATGAGATGCGTGATGCGGCTGAGCGACGTGCTGAAGACGAAAGTCTCCACGCCCCAGAGCTCGTTCTGCAGGCCGTACATGAACTGGATCAAAAAGCGGCTGTAGCAGTCCATCGAGCCGGACACGTCGCAGAGCAGCACGACGCGGGTCTTTTTGATCCGGCGCTTGCGGCGCACGAGCTCGACGACCTCGCCGCCGTATTTGAGGCTTTTCCGCATGGTCCAGCGCGGGTCCACCTGCCGGCCCTTGGTCGCGCGCTTTTTGCGCCGGCTCATCTGCGTGGCGATCTTGGTCGCGATCAGGAGGATCGCGCGGCTGATGGCGCGGCTCTCCTCGATGCCCAAGTCGCTGAAGTCTT
>DASWFA010000588.1:0-3392 GCA_036394475.1 Binatia bacterium | reverse complement strand
TCGAAGAACAGACTCAATCTGAGACATTGCTTTACGGCACATACATCCCGTCGATCATCCCCTCCGCCTCTTTCGGAAACATCCCCATCTCGACGCCCTCGCGGAGCCAGGTCTTCTGCGCCTTCAGCGTCGGCGCGTCGGGCCAGGTGAAGTCGGCGGGAAGGAGAAAGATTTTCGTCCGCGGCCAGGCGGCGGCGACCTCTTCCGGTTTTTCCAGGCCGAAGAACTGCTTGGCGTATTTCTTGAAGTGCCCCTCGTCGTTCTGCAGGCCTTTGTACGCCTCGGTCCAGGCGGCGCGGAGCTTCGCCACCATCGGCTCGTTCTCCCTCACCCACGGTTCTAAAGCAGACAGCCAGATGACCGGCATGACTTTGACGTTGAGCAGGCGCGACAGCTCGTCGCGAAAGCCGAGGATGGTTTTGTACTTCCCGCCGGCGACGAGGCGCGAGACGTGCGCCTCCCAGAGGAGGCCCGCCTCGACCTCGCCCTTTTCCATGACGGCGACGATCGCCGGCGCGCCGAGCTTTTTCAGCTGGAAATCTTTTTCGATGTTGAGGCCGCGCTTCCGCATCATGAAGTCGAAGAGGTTGTAGAGCGTGGTGACTTCGGACGTGAGCGCGACCGATTTGCCCTTCAAGTCGTCGATCTTGTTGTAGGGCGAGTCTTTCCGGACCAGCACGTACATGTGGCTCGCCTGGTAGGGCTGGACGAGCCGGATCGGCACGCCGGCGGCGTTGGCGCGGAGCCCCGCCTCGGGCGTCATCAGGCCGACGGAGAGCGCCTTGATGGCGAGCAGCCGCTGGATCTCCGGCACGCCGGCCCAGCGCGGCTTCATGACGAAGCCGTTCTTCTTGTCCAGCCCCTTGTCGAGGATGTACTGGCCGCCGAGGCCGAAGAGCCCGTCGTCCGGCAGCCCGACCTCGATCGTGGGCAGCTCGGCGGCATGAAGCGCCGGCGCGCTCAGCAGAACCAACAGAGCGAACAGCGCGAATCCTCCGTTACGGCTTACTACATTCGCAAACCTCTTAAGAGTCATTCCCGCGCAAGCATGTCCCGAGCGAAGTCGAAGGGCGGGAATCCAGCCTATCGTCTTTCGCCTCGCGCCTCGCGTCTTCTTGATCTTCATATTCCCTCCTCGACGAGCTTCAGCACCGTCGCCAATAATCGCTTCTTGAATTGAATGAAATCGAGGTCGTCGAAATCGCGCGCCGCGAGCGGCATCGGGTTGTCCACGACCTCGACGATGCGCGCCGGGCGCGCCGAGAGGATGACGATCCGGTCGCCCATGTAGGCCGCCTCCTCGACGTCGTGCGTCACGAGGAGCGCGCTCTGTCTGAGCCGCGCGCAGATCTCGACCGCGTCCCGGCGGAGCTTCCGCGCGGTCAGCTGGTCGAGCTTGCTGAAGGGCTCGTCCATCAGCAGCACCTCGGGCTCGATGGCGAGCGCGCGCGCGAGCCCGACCCGCTGGCGCATGCCGCCGGAGAGGTAAAGCGGGTACTGCCGGCGAAACTCCTCGAGGCCGACGAGCGCCAGATATTTATCCAGCCGCCGCGGCCACTCGCCGCGCGGGACCCGCATCCCCCGCAGCGCGAACGTCAGGTTGCCCTCGACGCGCTTCCAGTTCAAAAGACGGGGGTCTTGGAAGACGTAGCCGAGTCTCGGGTTGCGGGTTTCGGGTTTCGAGTTTTGATTCGGATTTTCCGACCCCTGAACCCGAAACTCGGAACTCGGAGCTCGAAACTCTATTTTCCCGCTGTCGAGTTTTTCTAATCCTGCGATGACGTTGAGCAGCGTCGATTTGCCGCAGCCCGACGGGCCGAGGAGGCAGGTGATGCCGTATTCCCGGCTCTCGAACGAGACGCCGTTGAGCACGGCCATGTCCGAGCCGTCTTCCCGGGAAAAGCGCTTGACCGCCTGCTCGACGCGGACGTAGGCCATTTAGCTTCTCCACGCGTCGGCGCGCGGGCGCCAGCGCGTGACGCTCCGCTCGAGCCAGCCGATCAGCCCGAACTCGATCAGGACCATGACGGCGAGAAACGCGATGGTCCAGGCGAGCACGGCCTTCATGGAAAAGATGTTGAAGCCGCGCGCCACCCGGTAGCCGACGCCGTTGCTGAGGCCGAACATCTCGACCACGACGACGACCTTCCAGGCGAGGCCGAGGCCGTAGCGGAGCGCGGCGAGGAGGTGCGAGACGAGCTGCGGCAGGATCACGTCGACGATCTTCGACCACGGGGCGGCGTGAAAGACGCGGCTCATGTCGACCAGGTCCTTGTCGATCGACTTGGTCCCCTGCCAGATGCTGATCGTGAGCATGGGGAGGATGGTGATCGCCACCGCGGCGTAGGCGCTGGTCTCGGTGAGGCCGAAGAACATGATCGCGAGCACCGCCCAGATGAGCCCCGGCATGGTGAGGCCGAGCACGACCGGCGGCTCGAAAAAACTCTCCAGGCCGCGCACGGTGCCCATGAAGATGCCGAGCGGGAGGCTCACGATCATGGCGAGGCCGAAGCCCACCAGCACGCGGCGGAGCGTGCTCGCCATTTCGGCGAACACCTCTCCCGAGGCGGCGATGGCGCCGACCTCGGCGAAGGTGTCCCAGGGCCTGGGCACGAGCGTGGGCGGATAGATCAGGCTGAGCAGCCACCAGACAAAGACGAGGAGCGCGATCGAGCCGCAGCGGAGCGCGGCGTCCGCGAGCGCGGCGCGCCCGGCGGCGCGCCGGACCGCCGGCGCGGCGGCGCCGGAGAGAAGCGCGGCTGGGCTCCGCGCGGCGGGATCGTCCGGCCCGCCCGGTCGGGCGGGCGTCGAGCTATCGAGCGGCGTCATGGGATGATTTTTCTCCCGGCCGCCGACATCCTATGCCGCGGGTGAAAGGCTGTCAATGTGACTCGCACGCCGAAGGCCGGGCGAGTCCATCCTGAGCGAAGTCGAAGGATCTCGCCGAACGCCATCCCACTCGGCGAAGTGTTTTGGCGCGCTCCCGCGCCCGCGCTGCCTCCCCGCAAGGTTGACTTTCGGCATAAATCTGATAAAGAAAACCTTCTGTTGCGCTCTACCTTGATTCCAACCGCGCGAGCCTGAGTCGGGACGGGGCGTGAGACAAATCTTTTAAGAGCCCGAGCCGCGCTCGCGGACCCGGGCGCACGACAAAACCCAGTTATCGGAGGAAGATAATGAGCAAGCCCATGGAGAAAGTCTCTGGGGCCCCGCGGGCCGAGGCTATCAGAGACCTGCGCAGCGCCCTCGAATGGCTGAAGGAGCAAGGCGATCTGATCGTCACGGACAAAGAGGTCGATCCCGACCTGGAGATCACCGGCATCCAGAAGACGCTCGACGGCGGCTGCCCGATCCTCTTCAACAACATCAAGGGCAAGCCCAAGCACCGCTGC
>DASWFA010000587.1:0-3028 GCA_036394475.1 Binatia bacterium | reverse complement strand
TCCCGGAAGATTTCCGATTTTTCCATGGAGCGCCTGAAGCACAACCTGACGCTGGTGAACTCGAACTGGACCGGCGGCAAAATCAGAGAATGCCATGGGATCGACAGCACGACGCTGTACCCGCCCGTTCCGGGCGATTTTCCGGCGGTGCCGTGGGCGGAGCGCGAAGACGGCTTCGTGTGCGTCGGCAGATTTTCACCCGAGAAGGAGCTGGACAAGGTCATCGACATCATCGCCGCGGTGCGGTCCCGCGGCCGGGACGCGCATCTGCACTTGATCGGCGGGGGCGCCGCCGGCTTCGGCTCCTATGCCGCCCATATCCGGCGGCGGGCCGCGGAAAACGCCTCCTGGGTGTTCCTCCACGAGGACGTTCCGCGCGCGGAGCTGGCGGCGCTCGTCGCGCGCCATCGCTACGGCATCCATGGAATGTCGGAAGAGCACTTCGGCATGGCGGTGGCCGAGATGGTACGCGCGGGCTGCGTCGTCTTCGTCCCCCGCGGCGGCGGGCAGGTCGAGATCGTTGAAGGCGACGAACGGCTTTTATACAGCGGCCGTGAAGAAGCGGCGGCAAAGATCGCGCGGACGATGAGCGACGAGGAGAGACAAACGACGCTGCGGAAGGTTCTCGCGAGCCGAAAGCCTCTTTTCACGACCGAACGCTTCATGGCCGGCGTCCGTGAAATCGTGCGGGGTTTCCCCTTCCGCGGGCGCTCGGCGGAGCAGGACGCCGCGGAGACGGCCGGGCTGTCCGTCCGCCAAGACGAAGCGATCCACTTCGATCCGAAGACCCGCCTTCGATCGGCGCCGTCGCGCCCACGATCCGAGACCGGAGAACGCTGAAGCGATTTTGCGCGTTGGGATGATTACTGATAAGGTAATCAGCCACGTCGCCGAAGCGGCCGCGAGCGAGACGGACCCCCACCGACGACAACCGCGGCTCGGCCGAATACAAAGAGAAACGGTCAACGTCCAGGTGCGGCGACCGCCGCCGAGGCGCTGAACAAATGCCCCCATCCTCCACGACGCGCTCGGCCGCCCGCCCGGCGAATCCCCTGGATCCGGCAACGGCTTCTTCCCTGCTTTTTAAGTTCCTTCGGCTCCTCAGGCGTCCTTTTCCCGCCGCCGTGCGGAGCCGCGTCCGGATGCTGTTTTTTCACTGGCTGGACGTGACGTGGGAGCTGCCTTTTGGACTACGCGCCCGTCTCGCCAGCCACTCCGAGTGGGTCGTCTATGACGAGATATTTGTCCACGGCGAGTACGACCGCGCCCTCGGACTCGCGCTCGACGTCGCGGCCGGCCATGACTTGCCGATTCACATCGTCGATATCGGGTCCCACGTCGGCTTGTTCACGCTGCGCGCGACGCAGCAGGTGCTCGAGCGCGGCATGGGGAACCGGCAGTTTAAGATCACCGCGGTCGAGGGCAACGCGGTCCTCGTCAAGGAATTCCAGGCCCGCATTTTCGGAGACAACGGTCTCTCGCGAAACGTTGCTCTGACCCATGGCCTGGTCGGGAGGCGCACGGGACAGGCGTATCTAAACGGCGACTCGCTGTTCAGGCGGGAAGAGCCCGCGGTGATGGTTCCCTTCGTCGATTTGTCCGCTCTTTTGGCCGGCGCGCCGCAAATCGACCTGCTCAAGTGCGACATCGAAGGCGCGGAGCTGCTCCTGCTCGAAAATTATCCGGATTTGCTGCGGAAGGTCAACGTCGCCGTGTTCGAGCTGCACGCGAATCTTTGCGATACCCGTCGCTGCCGGGAGCTGCTGCGCGAATACGGATTCGCACACGGCGAGACTCTTCGCCGGGGCGATCCTTATTCGCTCTACTGCGCGTGGCGCTGAGCGCCGATTTTTTTTCAATCTCACGCGATCGATGCGGCCGACGAAAAAAACTGTCCTCCTCGTCCAACCCAGCCTGCAGCCTCCCGGAGGCGCCAACGGCGTCGCCGCCTGGATGATCGAGGCGTTGCGGGCCGAGTACGACCTCTCGGTCCTCACCTGGAACCCGGTCGACCTCGAACACACGAACCGCTACTTCGGCACGTCGCTCCGCGCTTCGGATTTCATCGCGCTGTCGCCCCATCCGGTTCTCCGTCGAGTGTTAAACGGTATTCCCGCGCCCTTCACCCTGTTGAAAATGCACCTGCTGCTCCGGCTCGCCCGGCGCATCCGGCGCGGCTACGATCTCCTGATCAGCGCCAGCAACGAAGCGGACCTGGACTGTCCGAGCATTCAATACGTGCATTTTCCGGCGGCCTTTCAGCCCCGCCCGGCGTCCGACATGCGCTGGTATCATCACTGGACGGTCGGCGTGAACGCCTACCGTTATGCGTGCCGCCGGATTTCGGATTATTCCCCGAGCCGTCTGAAAAACAACCTGACGCTGGTGAACTCGAACTGGACCGGCGGCAAGGTGCGGGAGTGCCACGGCATCGACAGCACCACTCTCTATCCGCCGATCGCGGGCGAGTTCCCCCCGGTGCCGTGGCCGGAGCGCGAAAACGGCTTCGTGTGCGTCGGCAGATTTGCGCCCGAAAAGGAGCTCGACAAGGTCATCGACATCATCGCGGCGGTGCGGTCCCGCGGGCAGGACGTGCATCTGCACTTGATCGGCGGGCGGGACGCCCACTCCAGCTCCTATTATTTCCACATCCGCCGGCGGATCGAGCAAAACGCCTCCTGGGTGTTCCTCCACGAGGACATCCCGCGCGCGGAGCTGGCGGGCCTGGTCGCGCGCCATCGCTACGGCATCCATGGAATGTCGGAAGAGCACTTCGGCATGGCGGTGGCCGAGATGGTGCGCGCGGGCTGTATCGTCTTCGTCCCGCGCGGCGGCGGGCAGGTCGAGATCGTCGGCGACGAGGAGCGCCTGCTGTACCGCGCGCCGGAAGAAGCGGCGGAAAAAATTCTGCAAACCCTGGGCGACGCGGAGAGGCAGCGGGCGCTGCGCGAGTTTCTCGAAACGCGGGCGGTGCTGTTCTCGACCGAGCGGTTCATCGCCCGAACCCGGGAGATCGTCCGTCTTTTTT
>DASWFA010000586.1:0-3837 GCA_036394475.1 Binatia bacterium | reverse complement strand
CGCGCCAACAGCTCGAGCGCCGCCCGCGAGAAGCCACTGAGCTTGCGCCCGTTCCGGGTCGCAAAGACCTGCAGGAAATGCTCGGCGAGCAGCGGCACGTCCTCGCGCCGGTCGCGCAGCGGCGGGATGGGCACGGCGATGACGTTGAGGCGGTAGTACAGGTCCTCGCGGAAGCGGCCCTCCCTGACCGCGGCCTCGAGGTCGCGGTTGGTCGCGGCGACGATTCTTACGTCCACATGGATCGGCTTGGTGCCGCCGACGCGCTCGAACTCCCGCTCTTGCAGGAACCGGAGGAACCTGGTCTGCAGCTCCGGCGAGATGTCGCCGATCTCGTCCAGGAACACCGTGCCGCCGTGCGCCAGCTCCATCTTGCCTTTTTTGAGCTCGTGCGCGCCGGTGAAGGCGCCTTTCTCGTGGCCGAACAGCTCGCTCTCGAGCAGCTCCTTGACGAGGCCGACGCAGTTGATGGCGACCAACGGCGCTTCTTTGTCCGCGCTCCAGTTGTGCACGGCGCGGGCGAAGATCTCCTTGCCGGTGCCGCTTTCGCCCAGGAGAAGCACCGTGGTCCGGCTGGCGGCGGCTTTCCTGGCCGTATCGATCGCCTGGAGCATCATCGGGCTCTTCGCCGCGACCAGACGGTAGCGGTCGCTCACCTGTTCGGAGAGAACGGTCACCTCCCGCTTCAATCTTTCCCGCTCGAGCGCTTTTTTGACGGTGAGCGCGATATGCTCCGGCTCGAAAGGCTTGGGGATGAAGTCGTAGGCGCCGTCCCGCATCGCCCGGACGGCGCGCTCGATGGTGGCGTAGGCGGTGATCATCACCACGGTCACCTCGATTTCGCGCCGGCGAATCTCCTCCAGCACCTTGAGTCCGTCCATGCCGGGCATCTCGATGTCGAGAAAGACCAGCCGGGGGCCCTGCTTCTCGATCAGCTCCAGCCCCTCGGCGCCGCCGGCGGCCTCGAGGACCCGATAGTTCATGGACTCCAGGCGGTCTTTGAGGATCTCCCGGATATCCGGGTCGTCGTCGACGACGAGGATGGTTTCATCGAAGGACTGCATCGGCCCTAGAGTAGGATCTTGTAGACTTTCTCGATCTTGGCTTTCAGCTCCGCCCATTCGAAGGGCTTGAGCACGTATTCGTCGGCGCCCTTGGCGACCGCGGCGATCGCCGCCGCGCGCGTCGTGGACGACGTGATGAGAATGATCGGAATCTTCGAGTCGCGCTTGCGGATCTCCTCCAGGGCCTCGATCCCGCCCATCTCGGGCATCTTGACGTCCAAAAAGACCCCGTCGAACTTTTCCGCTGCGAGCTTGCGGAGCGCCTCGATGCCGGTCCCGGCGGTTACGACGGTGAAGCCGTACGCCTCGAGGCGGTCCTTGATGACCTCGATAATGTCTTCCTCGTCGTCGACCAGGAGAACCTTGAGTCCCATGATCCGTCCCTCAAACGGCGGGCTCCGCCGGCGGCCCGGCGGGCACGGTGAAAGAGAACGTGCTGCCGCGGCCCGGCTCGCTGTCCATCCAGATCTTTCCCCCGTGCATTTCCACCAGCGACTTGGAGATCGAGAGCCCCAGGCCGGTGCCCCTGGTTTTCTGCCGGCCGGCGACTTGATAGAACCGGTCGAAAATCTTCAGCGCTTCTTCGGCGGGGATTCCGGAGCCGGTGTCGGCGATCGAGACCCTGATCCATCCGTCGCCGTTCCGCTCGACGGCCACGGTGACTTTGCCTTCGGCGGGGGTGAATTTGAGCGCGTTGCCGATCAGGTTTATGAACACCTGGATCATCTTGTCGCGGTCCGCCCAGGCGGTCACGTCGGCGCCGGCCGGCGCGACCTCCAGGCGGATCAGCTTTTCGGCCGCGACCGGTCGGAGCGTCTCCGCGACGTCGCGCGCCAACAGCCCCATGGGAACCCGGGAAGGCTTCAGCTCGATCTTCCCCGCCTCGATCGTCGACAGGTCGAGAAGATCGTTGATCAGCCGCGACAGACGGTCGGTGTTGGACTTGATGCGCGTCAGATAGCGGCCCTGCTTCTCATTGAGCGCGCCGGTCAGGCCGTCCAGCATGTTGTCGACCGATCCCTTGATCGCGGTGAGCGGAGTCCTGAGCTCGTGCGACACGCTCGAGACGAATTCCGACTTCATCGTGTCGAGCTCCTTCAGCCTGTCTTCATAGCGCTTTTTTTCCGTGATGTCTTTGGCCAGATGGAGAAAACCGGTTACGTTCCCGGCGGTGTCGCGGATCGGCGACACGGCCAGGGCCACGTCGATCCGGACGCCGTCCTTGCGCGTTCTCTTCACCTCGAGATTCCGGATCACGCCGGTCTCCTCGACCCGCCTCCGTATGTCGTCCAGCTCTCCCTCCCGGCCCGGCGGCAGCAGGAGCGCGAGGCTCCGGCCGATCGCCTCTTTCTTGCCGTAGCCGAAGACCGCTTCCGCGCCGGAGTTCCAGTTGAGGATCAGGTGCTGGAGATCGGTCGAGACGATCGCATCGCCGGCGCTCTCGACCAGATTTTCGATGTAGGCCTTGCCCTCTTTGACCTCTTCGTAGAGCTTCAGGTTGTCGAGCGCGGCGCCGAGCTGCGACCCGAAGGCCATGAGGAGATCGACCTCGTCCGGGGAAAAATGGTGCGATCGAGGGCTCCCGACCATCATCAAGCCCATGAAGCGGTTTTTGGACATGATCGGCACGAAGGCGGCCGAGATGAGCCCTTCCTTCGCCATGAAGCCGTGGCGGAAGCTCGGATCTTTCCGGACATCGGGCGAGATGTAGGGCGCGAGCGTCTCGTAGACGATCTTTCCTATGCTCTGGTGCGAGGCGTCGAGGGGAACGACGTTGGAGAGAAATTCGGGCGAGGTAAAACCGCGCGCCGCCCGGACCACGAGGTCGCGCTTCTCCCCCCGCTCCTTCGACTCGAGGATGCGGATGTAGCCGGCCTGAAAGCCGAGGATGTCGAGCGATTTATCGAGGGTGTCCTTGAGCACCTGCCCGGTGTCGAGCGACTGCGTGGCGGTTTTGGCGACGGCGAGAAGGGCGCTGAGCTCGCGGGTCGAGCGGATGAGATCGCGTTTCTTGGGCGATTCCGCGGCCGGGCTTTTTTTAAGCGCTTTGTCCCGTTTCATTCATGGCGTTGCCTGGCGCCGCTTGAGGAAGGGACCGCCGACGACGAAATTTTCTTCCGTGAATTTGACCAGCTCGGACTTGGGAAAGCCGGGCCACGAGGCCCATTCCTTCATTTTCGCGTCGATCGCGGCGAGTTTCTTCGGCCGTGTCTCGAAAGCGACCGACAGCAGGCCCACCGAGCGCCGCTGCTCTCCCTCGCCGCCGATGATGGCGATGAACCTTTGATACATCAACCCGGCTTTTTGCACCATCAGTCTGGACTCGACGCGCTTTTCCTTGAACAGCTTGTCGGACTTCCAATTGCGCTCGACGAGTCTCTTGCCGGCACCGGCGAGCGCCTCCTCGTAAACGCGCGAGGGGATCGTGTCGCCCAGGCGATACTCGCCGTAGTCATTCACACGGCATTTTTTCGCGAGGCGGTCGGAGATCTGCTTGACGGCGATCCAGTCGATGAAAACCGGGCGCTTCTCTTCGCTGTTGGATTCGTTGAGGCGGAGGTTGAGCTGTTTCGCGCCGAGGCGTCTCAAGTCTTCCAGGACGGTCTCGGTCAAGCTTCGAATGCCGCGCCAGCTGGCTCCCAGCTCCTGAGCCTGCATCTTCGGCCCGATCGTTGCTTTTTCCATCGCCCTCGCCCCCCTTTCCATCCGGAGAGATGCCGGAAAGCGCAACAAACCGCGATCATCATGCTAGCGCAACTCCCCGGGCGACGCAACC
>DASWFA010000585.1:0-1788 GCA_036394475.1 Binatia bacterium | reverse complement strand
CAATACGGTTTATTTGTCAATGCAGAGATGGGATTCGACAGCGCATCCCGACCTATGAATCTGCCCCGCCGCTCACTTCGCCGCGACCGGCTTTGCCGGGCCGCTCTCCCCGCCGCCCTGGAGGTCGATGCGGACGACGGGATCGTCGGGCTCGAGGAGCAGCCCTTCCATGCGGAGAAAGCCCGCGGGCGGCGGGTTGACGAGCCAGAGATAGGAATCGGGGACTTTGATGAAGAGCTTGGCGATGCGGGGAATTTTCGGCCGGATGAGAAAGCGGTCGCCGCGCACCGCGCGCCCGCCCATCCGCATCTCGTCCAGGCCGGCGTGCGAGACCTCGACCGAGACGGGGCGCGGCTTGGGCGTAAAGGCGATGGTCTTGAGCTCGACATGCGCGCCGGCGAGCAGCCGCGGGCGGATGTTTTTGATCGCGAGCACGAAGCCGAAGCCGGCGAACGTGCGGCCGGGCTCGATCTCGACCTTTTCCGACCAGCTTTGCACCTGCGCCTCTTCCCGCTTTTCCCCCGTCGCCCGGCCGGCGGCGAAGTCGATCTGAAACCGGCGCAGGACCGCGCCGCCGCGCGTCTCGCGCCAGGACCATCGCTCCTGCGCCAGCTCCGGCTTCTGCCGGAATTCCGAAGTCTCCTCGATGCGGCGGCCGTCGGGAAAGGCGTAGGTCAGCTGGACGCGGAGCCGCTCGCCGTCTTGGACCGACTGGGTGAAATCGCCGTCGGCGAGCTTTTTACCGCTCGGGTCCAGAAGCACCGGAAAGCCGTGCAGCGCTCCTTCGGGGCCGCCGGGCTCGGCCGCCGGCGCGGCCGCGGCCGGAGCGAGCGCCGCGAGGAGCATAACCATCGCGAGGCATGCCGCGCGGCCGAAGCGAAAGCGATGCCGTCCTCGGACGCCTGTTTTCATCCGTTAAATATAGACCGTCGTCCGGAAACCGCAATCGGCTGGTTATTTGGCGGCGCGCGACGGGGAGCCGGACCTCAATGATGCGGGCTCTTCTCGCCCTCGTCGATCCGCCGGCTCTTCTTCCAGTAGCTGCGCCAGTCCTCGGAGGCGGAGATGATCTCGGAGATGACGGCGATCTCGGGCACGCGGCTTTTGGCCGCGTCGCGGATGACGTGCGGCGCCTCGCCGCCGTCCTGGACCTGGCGGATCGCCTTCACGAAGGCGCGGCGGTTGGCGATGATCGCCTTGTCGGTGGCGCCGAGGTGCTCTTCCTCGCGGTTCTGGATCGCGCCGGGGCTCTGCACCATCGCGGCGTCCTGCGGCAGGTTGTTGGTGCCGAGGCCGCTGAAGTTGCCGTTCTTCATCGACTCGCGGTCCTGCAGGTAGCCGTTGGCGGCGTTCCGCACGAGCCTGTAGTCCGGCGTCAGCTCGGGCCGGAGCGAATGGATGTTCTTCCAGTCGCGCGCTTCGAGCGGGCCGCTGCGGCGGAAGATGATGACGTACTTCCAGTGGCTGTGGTCGTCGACCGGCACGTGCCAGTTGATGTCGTAGCCGTCGCCCGCCATCGGGCCGATGATCGTGCTGACGTTGGGAAAAATCGAGTTGGTGAGCCTGAGGTAAATGCCGTCGTCGCTCGCTCGGCGCATCGAATAGACGCGCACGCCGAAGTCGGTCTCCTCCACCTCGATGCGCGGCGCGGCGTCCTTTTGATACAGCGCCATCGGCTGGAGGCCGTCCGAGCCCTTGATCGCCCGCTGGCGCCACGACGGCTGGTTGGTCCGGCGGTGGAGGTAGGAAAGATGCGCCGGGTCGATCTCCCCTTCGTGCGCCTGGAGG
>DASWFA010000584.1:0-5410 GCA_036394475.1 Binatia bacterium | reverse complement strand
GAGCCGATCGTCTGGCTCGACGGCGCCGACGGGCCGTTCCTGAGATTTCTCCAGGCCGGCTTCGGCGAGCTTTTCGAAAAAGACCGACAGCCGCACTCGCGCGCCGCGCGCACGTCCGCCTACGAGCTTTCCGCCGTGCGTCCCGCCTGGGTCGGCGACTCGCTCCAGCCGCCGCCCTATCGCTACCCCTGGGAAGAGACGGAAAAAGCGCTGAACGCGCTGGGCGAAAAGCCGGGCGATCCGCACGACGGCATTTTGCTCCGCTACGTCAATCCGGTGAACGGCGGCCCCACGCTGCCGACGCTGTCGTGCGAGATGCAGATGCTGCGCCCCGGCGAGCGGACGAGTGAACACCGCCACACCAGCAGCGCGATCTGCCACGTCTTCAGAGGCAAGGGGTTCACCACGATCGACGGAACGCGCCACGAGTGGGAAGCCGGCGACTCGTTCACCGTGCCGCTCTGGCGCTGGCACGCGCACGGCAACAGCGGGCGCGAGCCCGCGCTCGTCTTCGTCATGAACGACCGGCCGGTGCTCGACGCGTTCGGTTTTTACCGCGAGGCGGCGCGCGATTGAGCGCCGCACGAACCAATTAGAATGGATTAGAGAGAGGGTAATTGCATGGATGAACTCGTAGCCCGCCTCGCCAAGCTCGACACCTGCGCCGCTTCCGACGCGCTCGACCGCCTCGGGCTCCGCGGCGCGACGATCGGCATTCGCCCCGTGTGGCATTGCCCGAAGATCGCCGGCCGCGCCGTGACGGTCAAGATCAAGCCGGCCGGGCTGGAAAAATCGAAAGTGCATCTGGGCACGCCGGCGATCGAAGCGGCGCAGGCGGGCGACGTGCTGGTGGTCGACAACGGCGGGCGGCCCGACGTCTCCGCGTGGGGCGGCCTGCTCTCGCTCGCGTCGAAATTAAAAGGATTGAGCGGCGTGGTCATCGACGGCGCCTGCCGGGACGTGGATGAAAGCCGGGAGGTGGGCTTCCCGGTCTACGCGCGCGCGGTCGTGCCGGTGACGGCGCGCGGCCGCATCATGCAGGACAGCGTCAACGAGGAGATCCAGTTCGGCGGCGTCCAGGTCCACGCCGGCGACCTCGTGATCGCCGACGGCAGCGGCGTCGTCGTCATTCCGAGCACCCGGGCCGCGGAGGTCGTCGCCGAAGCGGAGAAGGTTGCGGGCGTCGAAGCGAAGATGGCCGACGCGATCCGCAGCGGCCGCGGCGTCATGGAGGTGATGGCAACCCTGGGATACGAATCTATGCTGCACAAAGAAAAATAGCCATGTGTTTGCATTGTAAAGGTCAATACTAAAACATTTCATACCTTAACTAACTGCTTGATTTTTATCGTTTTTTCTTGCCTCGTATTCCTACTTTAGATATACCCTCGATAGCTGCTCGCCGTTAGAGCAGGTCCTTGAGACTATGGCGTCGATCTATATCAAAAGCTCCATTCTATTTGTCTGCCTCCTTGTTCTATCGCCGCGGCTCCACGCGGACTGGAAGCAGGATTGGGAAAAGACTCTAACTGCCGCCGAAAAGGAAGGCGAGGTCACGCTCTACGGCCAGGCGCGGGTCGGCGTCAACGAGGCGATCAGGGAATTTCAAAAGGTCTATCCGAAAATCCGGCTCAACTTCAACGGCGGCCAGGGCAGCGAGCTGGCGAAAAAGGTCATGGCGGAAAAGCGCGCCGACAAGCACCTGGTCGACATCGCGGTCGGCGGTGGCGGCACGATGGTCCTCGTCTACCACAAGGCGGGGCTGCTGGAAAAAATGAGCTCGGCGCTCATCCTGCCGGAAGTGAGCGACGCGTCGCTCTGGTGGGGAAAGAAGCACCAGTACGCCGACCCCGACCAGCGCACCGTCTTCATGGCCCAGGGCGACGTCGACGACCGCATGGGCGCCTTCAACAAAAATCTCCTCAAGGCCGCGGACATCCAATCCTGGTGGGACCTGCTCGAGCCCAAATGGAAAGGGCGCGTCGTGATGTCCGACCCCAAGTGGGCGGGCAACATCGGCACCTGGAGATACCTCTACTATTCGCCCGAGCTCGGCCCCAAGTTCATCCGGCGCTTCCTCGAAGAAACCCAGCCGGTCTTCTCCACCGACGAGCGGCTGATGATCGACTGGATCGCCTCGGGGAAATACGCGATGTACCTTCTGGCGAAGGACGAGAACATCGCGCTCGGCGTCAAGCAGGGGCTCCCGATCGACACGCTGCGCGGCCAGAAGGACGCGGGCCTCATGACGACCGGCTCCGGCCACCTGGCGTTTTTTCAAAAGGCGCCGCACCCGAACGCCGCGCGGGTCTACGCCAACTGGTTCCTGTCGCGCCAGGGGCAGACGACGTGGCAGAAGTTTACCGGGAACAATTCGCTGCGCACCGATATCCCCAAGGACGCTCTGCCGCGCGGCCAGGACCAGATTCCCAGGGAAGGCCGCAATTATTTCATCACCAGCCTGCCGCAGTACGAGGACGTGACGGCGCTCCGCAAGCTGGTGGACGAGGTTCTGGCGAAGCGGAATAATAAATAGAGGAACGCAGGTGAAAAAGACTCTTCTCCGCAGCGCGATTTTTTTCCTGGCCGCCGCCCTATCGCCCGGCGCGCTGCAACCCGCCCGCGCCGCCGACGCCAAATCGGGCTGGGAAGCCGAATGGCAAAAAACCGTCGCCGCGGCGGAAAAAGAGGGACAGCTTACGGTTTACGGCCCCCCGGTCAAGGTGTACCAGGACGCGGTGATGACGTTCCAGCAGGCCTATCCCAAGATCAAGATCAACTACACTCCCGGCTCGGGGACCAACAACGCGCAGCGGTTGTTGACCGAGCGGCGCGCTGGGAAATACCTGGTCGACACTTTTATCGGCGGCTCGGGGACTCTGATCGAGGTTCTCTACAGAGGCAAAATCCTGGAGCCGATCCCGCCGCACCTGATCCTGCCCGAAAGCAAGGACGCTTCCGCCTGGTTCGACAAGAAGTTATTTTACGCCGACGCCGACGGCCGGCACGTGCTCATGATGCAGGGCAGCGTGCAGTACGACGTCGGCGCCTACAACAGCAAGACGGTCGATCCCGCCGAGGTGAAATCCTTCTGGGACGTGCTCCAGCCGAAATGGAAGGGTAAAATGGCCGCCTTCGACCCGCGCGACCGCGGCCATATCCAGCGCATGCGCGCGCTCTATTATAATCCCAACCTCGGCCCCGAGTTCCTGCGCCGGCTGTTCGAGGAGATGGACGTGACGCTCGGCCGCGACCAGCGCCAGCTCCTCGACTGGGTGGCGGGCGGAAAGTTTCAAATCTATCTGTTCGCCACCAGCAGCGACGTGGAGGAGGGCAGGAAATTGGGCCTTCCCGTGGGCGTCCTCTACGGCCAGCCCAAAGAGGGTTATCTGACCGGGCAGTTCGGCCATATCGCGCTGATCAATCAGATGCCGCACCCGAACGCGGCCAGGGTGTATCTCAACTGGGTCCTCACGCGCGAAGGCCAGACGCAATGGCAAAAGAAGACCGACAACAACTCGCTGCGCATGGATATCCCGAAAGACACGCTCTCCGACCAGCGCGAGATTCCCAAAGCGGGCGAGAAATATTTGAACGCGAGCCTGCCCCAGTATGAGGACGTGAAGCCGGTATTGAAGATATTGGAGGCCGCGCTGGCCAAAACCGGCAAATAGATCGTAAACGAAGACAGGAGGAGCGCCATGATCACCAAAGAGGAGAACGAGATGCTGACGCGGGTCGGGCCGGGAACGCCCGGCGGCGAGCTTTTGCGCCGCTACTGGCTGCCGATCGCCGTGGCCCAGGAAGTGACCGAGCAGAGCCCGACCAAGTTCGTGCGCGTGCTGGGTGAAAACCTCGTCCTGTTCCGCGACAAGAGCGGGCGCATGGGGCTGCTCGACGACCGCTGCTCGCACCGCGGCGCGTCGCTCTGCTACGGCCGGGTCGAAGAGCGGGGGATTTCCTGCGCCTATCACGGCTGGCTCTACGACGTGAAGGGCAACTGCCTGGAGACGCCGCCGGAGCCCCCGGAGAGCAAGTTCCCCTCGACCGTCAAGCACAAGGCCTATCCGGTCCAGAGGTTCATCGGCCTCTACTGGACCTACATGGGCCCGGAGCCGGCGCCGCTCATTCCCCGCTATGACGCCTGGGCGCGGCAGGACGGGCGGCGGAAAATCTTCGTCCAGCCGCAGCTCGACTGCAACTGGTTCCAGGCGATGGAAAATTCCGTCGACCCGGCCCACCTGATGATCCTGCACCAGGATACCGCCCTCGACGCCGCGCGCGGGCGCAAGCCCGTCAGCACGACGCGGGGCTTCACCGACGACGTGAAGAGCTTTCAATTCGAGGAGGTGCCGATCGGCATCGTCAAGCGGCGCTTTTATGCCAACGGGATCACCGACGAGCACCCGCTGATCTTTCCGAACATCCTCCGTCAGTTCAACGGCACGCAGATCCGCGTCCCGATCGACGACACGCACACGCGGATCTTCATCGTGCGCTTCATGCCCACCGAGGACGGCAGCCTGGTGGAGGAAGGGGACCCGCCGGTGGAGTACGTGAAGTCGTACAAGAACCCGCCCGACGAGATCCATCCCAACACGAAATTCGCCCTGAACCAGGTCCAGGCGCAGGACCACATGGCCTGGGAGACCCAGGGGCCGGTCGCCGACCGCACGCGCGAGCGGCTCGCGACCTCCGACCGCGGCATCGTGCTGCTGCGGGAGATGATGATGCGGGAGATGCGCAAGGTCGAGCAGGGCCAGGACCCCAAAGGGGTCGTGCGCAACGAGGCCGAGAACGACATCATCGACACCCACCTGATGGAGTCGATCCGGGAAATGAACTTCTGGCGCGGCGAGGGGAGAGAGCTGCCCCCGTCGCTGCGCGTTTAGGCGGCCCGAACCATATATATAAGGACCAACGTGGCTGAAGCCGATCAACTGAAGGAGCTCCTCGCCTCGGCGTGCCGGATTCTCGGCAAGCTCAACATGACCAAGGAGCCGAGCGGGCACATAAGCGCCCGCGCCCCGGACGGCGCGGCCGTCCTGATCAAGGCGCGCGGGCGCGGCGAGTCGGGCCTGCGCTTCGTCCAGCCGCGCGACTTCATCGCGGTCGATCTCGACGGCAAAAAGCTCGATGGGCCGGACGACCTCGACGTGCCGCAGGAAGTCTTCATCCATACCTGTATTTACCGCAAGCGGCCCGAGGTTCAGAGCGTGGTCCACGTGCATCCCCTGACGGTCGTCCTGTTCACGATTTGCGACCTGCCGCTCCTGCCGCTCACCGGCGCCTACGACCCCAGCGCGCTGCGCCTTATCACGGAAGGGATCCCGACCTATCCGCGCAGCATCCTCGTTTCCAACGACCGGCTGGGGCAGGAGCTTGCCGGCGCTCTCGGCGACCGGCGCGT
>DASWFA010000583.1:0-4510 GCA_036394475.1 Binatia bacterium | reverse complement strand
GCGCCGATGATCGCGGTCAATTCTGCAAGCTCCTCGGTCATGGAAGGATCGGCTTATTGCTTGCCCAACAGGCGGGCCACTTCGCTGCGGGCGATGCTCTTCGCGACTTCTCCCGCGTCCACGTGATAGCTCCCCTGGTCGAGCTGTTCCTTGATCCGCTGGACCTTCTCCGCCCGGAGCTCGTCGCCCCGGCCGGCCAGCTCCGCCGCCTTCTGCAAATAGCGCGCTTCCGCCGAGATGCTGATCCTGGCGGTCGACCCGCTTTGCCGGGTTTCCTTCTCCGCTTCGCCGCGGACGGGTGCGACTCCCTTCTCGTTTTTGATCTGCTGCGAGACGCTGGAATCGACGAGCTCTTTGCCGCTGATCTTCATGGTTCCCTCCCTAAGCGCAGGTAGCCCGCGCTCTTGCCGATGTCCTTATATAGGTGCTTACAAGGGTTCTATCGGCGGCTTTCCAGGCATCTTTAATAAAATCTCAGCCCTTCTTCGATTCGCTAAATAAGCCTTTATAATCGATGATTTGCATTGGATCGACGGCCTGCCCGTGGCGCTCGACCTCGAAATGGAGATGGGGCCCGGTGGCCCGTCCGGTCGCTCCCACCAGCGCGATCTCCTGCCCGGCCGCGACTTCGTCGCCGGCGGCGACCAGATTGGCGCCGTTGTGGCCGTAGCGGGTGACGGTGCCGTCGCCGTGATCGACCGTGACGAGATTGCCGTAGCCTTCGGCCCAGCCGCTGAAGGCCACTTTGCCGGCGGCGGCCGCCCTCACCGGACTCCCGGCGGGAGCGGCGATGTCGACCCCGCTGTGAAACCGCCTCGCGCCCGTCCACGGGTCGGCGCGGAGCCCGAACTTCGAGGAGACCGCCCCCTTGGCGGGCGCCTCCAGCTCGCGGGCCGGGCTTTCCGGCGCGCGGTCGCGCTCGACCGATTGGTAAAGCCGAGAAACCGGCGCCTGCGCGGGACGATAATCGAACGCGTCCACTTGACGCCGCTCGACCGGTTTGGCGGCGGCGCGGTCGAGCGCTTTTTCGATCATCTGCCGGAGCCCCAGCGCCTCTCTGCCGGCGATCGCCCGGGCGACTTCGGTGTCGGCCATCGAGGTGTAGATATCGTTCTCCATCGAGTCGCTCTCGAAGAGCCCGCCCTTGGGAACGGCGGCGCGCATCGCCTTCAAGACCTCCAGGAACAGGAGGGAGACGAACTCCTCGGCCGCCTTGCGCTTTTCCGCCGGCGCGGCGCCGCCCGCGCCGAGCGCCTCCGCCCTGCCGGCGGCGAGGCCCTGCGCGTCGAATTTGTCGATCGGTCCGATCATTTTTTAATGGCTTTTCTGATTTCTCTCTAATTCAAAATTCAAAACTCATAATGCAAAATTTTCTTACATGACGACCAGCTCCGCTTGCAGCGCCCCCGCCTCTCGGAGCGCCTCGAACACCGCGAGCAGGTCCCTCGGCGTCACGCCGAGCGCGTTGAGCGCGAGGACGACTTCGCTCAAATCGACGCCCGTGCCGGGCAGCTCCATCAGCTGGCGGCGCTCGGGCTCGACGATCGTGACCTTGGTGTCGGGCACCACGACGGTCTGCCCCTTGCTGAACGGCGGCGGCTGGGAAACTTTTTGATCTTCCTTCACCGTGATGTGGAGGCCGGCGTGCGCCACCGCGACGGGCGCGATGCGCACCCGCTTGCCGATGATGACGGTGCCGGTGCGCTCGTTGATCACGACGCGCGCCGGCGTGTCCGGCGCGACCTCGAGCGTTTCGATCGAGGAGACGAAGGCGATCGGGTTTTCCTGAAACTGGAACGGCACCCGGACCACGACGACTCCCGGCGAGACCGGCTGGGCGATGAATTTAAGCTCCGCGCCGTTGATCGCGTCGGTGATGCGCTGCGCCGTGGTGAAGTCCGGCTTGTTGATGTTGATTTTGACTTCCCCCTGGGCGGTGAGGATTTCCGAGTCGATCGAGCGCTCGAGAAGCACGCCCGCGGTCACGCGCCCGGTGGTCTGGTGATTCTTGCTGATGCGCGCGCCGATGCCGAGCGCCGTGTAGCCGCCGCCGAGGCTGACCGCCCCCTGCGCCACGCCGTAGACCCGGCCGTCGGCGCCCTTCAGCGGCGTGAGCAGGAGGGTCCCGCCCGAGAGGCTCTGGGCGTCGCCGGCCGACGAGACCACGGCGTCGAGCCGGGTGCCGGTCTGGGCGAAAGGCGGGACCTCCGCCGTGATCATCACCGCCGCCACGTTCTTCACGCGCACGACGGCGGGATCGACCTTGATCTGATACGCCTGCAGGAGGTTGGTCAGCGTCTGCACCGTGAACTCGGTGTTTTGCCGGTCGCCGGTGCCGTCGAGACCCACCACCAGGCCGTAGCCGATAAGCTGGTTCGAGCGCACGCCCTCGACCTGGGCGAGGTCTTTGATCCGCGCGGCGTCCGCGGGAAAAGAAAAATAGGCGGTAAAAAACAGCGCCAGCGCGAAGACGCGCCGAGCCGTCTTAAATCGATAGCCGGATGCTTTTTTCATGTTCGTTTTCAATCGCGCCTCTCGCCTCAAGCCTCGCGCCTGTTTTCAAAACGGCCACAGCCAGTCGAAAATCCACGTGCCCCAGCCGGACTTCTGCTTGTCGGCGACCACGCCGGCGCCGGCGAGCGTGATGTGGGCGTCGGCGATCTGGGTGGAGAGCACGGTGTTGTCGCGCGCGATGTCTTCCTGCCGCACGATCCCGGTCAGCGTGATGAACTGCTCTTCGTGGTTGACGCCCACGACCCGCGCGCCCTTGATGACGAGATTGCCGTTGGGGAGCACCTGCGTGACCACCGCCGTGATGCTGGCGGTGACCTTGCCTTCCCGCGTGGTGGTCCCCTTGCCGACGTGGGAGTTGTCCGAGCTCGACTCCGCCAGGTTCTGGGCCAGCGGCACGCCGAGAAATTTTTTCGCGGTGAAGAAGCTGTCCACCCGCGCGCTGATCGCCGACTTGCGCGAGAGATCGGTGTCGGCGGCGTTGCTCGCCTCGGCGGCCTCGACGATCCGGACCGTCACGATGTCGCCGGTGCGGCGCGCCTTGCGGTCCGCGTAGAGAAACAGATGGTCGTCCTTGGGCCAGAGCGAGCCGGGCGAAGCCGGGGCCTGGGTCGTGCGGGAGACCCGGAGGTCGCCCAGCCGCTCGGCCTCGCGCTGGAGATCTTCGCCCGTCGGCGTGGGGAAAACCCGCCGCTCCAGAGCGGCGCAGCCCGCGCAGGACAGGAAATAGGCGACAGGAATTAGGAATCGAAAGAAGCGGAGCAGTCCCGTGTTTTTCTCCGCCCATTCCCGATTCCCGATTCCTGACGCCGGTTTTTTCATTGGCTGACTCTTACCGTTCTGCCGTCGAGCACCACTCCCTGAAGGAGCTTCCCCGACGCCGGATTTTTGACTCGGATCGTCTCGCCCACTTTGCCGGCTTGCAGCGCCTCGCCGGCGGTCTCCACCCGTAGATAGGCGTTTTCGTAAACCAGCACGACCGGGCCGCCGTGGCGCACGACCTGCGGCGGCTCGGCCTGGGCCACGGTCAGGACTTCGTTGGCGTTGGTCGAGCGGGAGATCTGCTTGCCCAGGACGTCTTCTATTTTCGTGAAGGGCCGGGGCGCGGCGGCGCCGATCTCGCGCCAGTCGAGGCGGACGTCGTCGGGGGCGATTGTCGCGCGGTGCGCCAGCGGGCGCGTGCTGACGACGACGTTGTCGAAAATCTTGACTTCGCTCCGGACCCAGAGCCGGCTTTCCTCTCTGCCGGCGACCTCCGCGGCGACGAGAAACGTCTGCACGCCGGGCGCGATCGACTTCGCGGCCTGCACCACCCGGAGCGCGAGCCTGCCCGCGCGGAGCGGCACCGGCTTGAAAGACAGCGCCTTCACCTCGACCTGGTCCGCTTTCCACGGCCCCCGGTCGACGACGTACCGGCCGAGCGCCCGCTCGACCTGCGGTTGGGTCAGGAGCTGGCCCGCCTTCTCGTCGGCGCGCGCGCCGCGCGGCGCCAGGAGACAGACGGCGGCGGCGATGAGCGCGATGGATTTCAGGTTGCGATTCGTCACGCGGCCCTCTCAGCTCTTATAATCGAACCAGATTGTTGGCGGTCTGCATCATCTCGTCCGCGGTGCGGATCGCCCGCGAATTGATCTCGTACGCCCGCTGGCCGATGATGAGGTTCACCATCTCCTCGACCACGTTGACGTTGGACATCTCGACGAATCCCTGGAGCAACGTGCCGAAGCCGTCCTTGCCCGGCGTGCCGGGGATGGGATCGCCGGAGGCCTGGGTCGGGCGGAAGAGGTTCCGGCCGAGGCTCTCGAGCCCCGCCGGGTTGACGAAGCGCGCCAGCTCGATGTTGCCGACCTGCTGCGCCTGGGTCGAGCCGGGCTGGGTGATGGTCACCGTGCCGTCGACGCCGATCGTGACCGAGAGCGCGTCCTGCGGAATCGTGATGTCGGGCTGGAGCGGGAAGCCTTCCGAGGTGACGAGCTTGCCCTGGCTGTCTTTCTTGAGG
>DASWFA010000582.1:0-8921 GCA_036394475.1 Binatia bacterium | reverse complement strand
GAAGGCGACGCGATTTTCAGCGATGCCTTGAATCACGCGAGCATCATCGACGGCTGCCGCCTGTCGCGGGCAAAAACCGTGGTCTATCCGCACTGCGATACGGCAGCGCTGGAAGACGCGCTTCAAAAGGCCCCGGCCGCGGGGCGGAAGCTGATCGTCACCGAGACGCTCTTCAGCATGGACGGCGACGAGGCGCCGCTCGCGGAGATCGTCGAGCTGGCCGAGCGCCACGGCGCTCTCACGATGGTCGACGAGGCGCACGCGACCGGCGTCTTCGGGCCGAACGGCGCGGGCGTGGCGGCCAAGCTGGGTCTCGGCGGGCGCGTCACGGTGCAGATGGGGACGCTCGGCAAGGCGCTCGGCGGCTTCGGCGCCTACGCCGCCGGGAGCAAAGAGCTGCGCGAGCTGTTGATCAACAAGAGCCGGAGCTTTATCTTCACGACCTCCCTGCCGCCGCCGGTCCTGGCCGCGGCGAGCGCGGCGATCGATCTTCTTTACCAGGAGCCGCAGCGGCGGCTCGCGCTCTGGCACAACATCCGCGCGCTCAAGGAAGGGCTCAAGGGCCTGGGGTTTTCCACCGGCAAAAGCGAGAGCCAGATCCTGCCGCTGGTCTTGGGCGACGCGGAAAAATGCATGGCGTTCTCCGAGCGGCTGCTCGAAAAAGGCGTCTTCGCCCAGGGCATCCGCCCGCCGACGGTGCCGGAGGGGTCTTCGCGCCTGAGAATCACGCTCATGGCGACGCACACGCACGAGCACTTGCATCAGGCGTTGAAGGCGTTCGAAGAAATCAAAAGCGAAATTTGATGCCGTCGCAATACGAAAAACTCAAGCGCCTGGACCATACCTACCTCTGGCATCCGTTCACCCAGATGGAGGAATGGATGGCGGAGGAGCCGTGCATCATCGAGCGCGGCGAGGGGCATTATCTCGTCGATACCGAGGGAAAAAAGTATCTCGACGGCGTCTCCTCGCTCTGGTGCAACGTGCACGGGCACCGCAAGGCCGAGCTCGACGAAGCGCTCAAGCGCCAGCTCGAGCGCCTCGCGCATTCGACTTTTTTGGGCCTCAGCCACGTCCCCGGCATCGAGCTCGGGGAAAAGCTCGCCGCGATCGCGCCGGCCGGTCTCCGGCGCATTTTTTATTCCGACGACGGCGCGACGGCGGTCGAGGTCGCGCTCAAGATGGCTTTGCAATATTGGCAGCTCAGGGGCGAGAGCGGGCGCACCGGCTTCGCCTCGCTCGCCGAGGCGTACCACGGCGACACGGCCGGCTCGATGAGCGTCGGCTACGCCGAGACGTTCCATCGCTTTCACCGCGCGATGCTCTTTCCGGCTCTGCGCCTGAGCCCGCCGCATATCTTTCGCTACTACCGGGGCATGGGCGGGGCGGCGGCGCTCGACAGCGCGATCCAAGAGGCCGAAGCGAAGCTCGCGCAAGAAAAAAATTCGCTCGCCGCGCTCATCGTGGAGCCCTTGATGCAAGGCGCCGCCGGCATGTGGTCGCAGCCGGCGGAATACGTCGCGGCGATCCGCGACATCTGCCGCAAAAACCGCATTCTCTTCATCGCCGACGAAGTCGCCACCGGCTTCGGCCGGACGGGCAAGATGTTCGCCTGCGATCGCGCGGGCGTGAGCCCCGACATTCTGTGCGTCGCCAAGGGCATCACCGGCGGCTATCTGCCGCTCGCGGCGACGCTCGCGACCGAGGAGATCTTCTCCGCCTTCCTCGGCGAATACAAGGAGTTCAAGGCTTTCTTTCACGGCCACACCTACACCGGCAATCCGCTCGGCTGCGCGGTCGCGCTGGCGAGCCTGGAGCTTTTTAAGACCGAAGATATCCTCGCGCGCATGCAGCCGAAGATCGGCTATCTCGAGCGGCGGCTGGAGGAGGAATTCCAGCCGCTCGCGCACGTGTCCGATATTCGCCAATGGGGCTTTATGCTCGGCATCGAGCTCGCCGAGGACAAAGAGAGGCGCAAAAGCTATCCGGCGGAAAAAAGAACCGGCCACCGGGTGATTCTCGAAGCGCGCAAGCGCGGCGTCATGATCCGGCCGCTCGGCGACGTGATCGTCCTGATGCCGCCGCTGACGATCGAAGACGGGGAGCTTAAGACGCTTTTGGATGTAGTCTATGATTCGATCAAGGCTGTGACCCAAAGTTAAGCGTCCCAAAAAATGTCATTCTGAGGAGCGTGGCGACGAAGAATCTCTCCGAGAAGAGTTGCGCGTGAAACAGTACTACGTTTATATCATGAGCAATGAATCACGCACGCTTTATGTAGGGGTGACAAACGATTTAGAGCGACGAGTCTACGAGCATAAACAAAAACTCGTTCCTGGATTTACTTCGAAGTACAACATTGCTCAGCTTGTCTATTTTGAAGCAACGCAGGATATTCAGCCCGCGATCACGCGTGAAAAACAGATCAAAGGCTGGTTGCGGAAAAAGAAAATAGCGTTGATCGAATCCATGAATCCGCGTTGGAACGACTTAAGCGTTGATTCCAGGTTGTGAAGACATTCGGAGAGATTCTTCGCTTCGCTCAGAATGACAGAGAGGGAACTCGGAATGGTAGGGACTGAATGACGGAAGTAAGAACGACCGGTTTGATTGAGGCTTCGTGAGCGCCGGTCTTTTCATCACCGGCACCGACACCGGCGTCGGCAAGACGCTCGTCGCCTGCGGCCTGGCGGCGCTCCTGAGAGAATCCGGTTGCCGGGTCGGCGTCATGAAGCCGGCGGAGACCGGCTGCGGCGAAAAGGACGGGGGCCTCTTTCCCGAAGACGCCGCCCGTTTAAAAGAGGCATCGGGCTCGGACGAGCCGCTGGAAAAAATCTGCCCCTACCGGCTGAAAGATCCCCTGGCGCCCGCCGTCGCCGCCGAGCGGGGCGGCGTCGCGATCGACATCGGCCGCATCGAGGCGCTTTACAGAGAAATCAGCGCGCGGCGCGACTTGACGATCGTCGAAGGCGCCGGCGGCCTGCTCGTCCCCCTGCTCGCGCACTACACCTACGCCGATTTGGCCAAGCTCTTGAAGCTTCCCGTCGTGGTCGTC
Organism: Binatia bacterium; assembly: GCA_036394475.1. Classification (GTDB taxonomy): domain Bacteria; phylum Desulfobacterota; class Binatia; order UBA9968; family UBA9968; genus JAJPJQ01. The sequence continues at coordinate 5,866 of DASWFA010000582.1, read as the reverse complement.
GCCGCCAACCGCCTCGGCGCGCTGAACCACCTGCTGCTCACGCTGGAAAACGCTTCGAGCCGCGGCCTCCGCGTGCTCGGCTACGTTCTCAATCACACCGAGCCCGAGCCGTCGCTCGCGGCGGAGACCAACCGGGACGCTTTGCGCTGTCTCACCGCGGTTCCGTGTCTCGGAGAAATTCCTTATATCGACGACCTGGAGGCGCGGCGCTCTGCGCTGGCGGATCTGTTTGCGGATCGGCTGGATTTACGCTGGGGCGGAATTCTGTCTAGCCCGCGTTAGTTGCTTCGGCCGAGAAATCCTTCAGCGCCGGCCAGCCCGTCCACATGACCAGCGTCAGGACGATGCCGATGGCGCTCCCCACCAGCAGCGCGCCGGGCGCGCCGACGAGGGACGCCAGGAATCCCACCACCATCGCCCCCACGGCATTGGCGCCCTGGGAAAACATGTTGAAGACGGAAAACGCCCGGCCGCGCAGGTGGTCGGGGGTCAGCAGGTGGAAAGAGGTCTGGCGCATCACCGCCTGCAGCGAGTTGGTGAGCCCCAGGCCCGCGACCAGCGCGACGGCGAACCGGAAGCCCGGCGCCACGGCGAACAGGCCGAGACAAAGACTGAAAAGAAGAAAAGACCAGAGCGCCAGGAGCCCTTTCGCTTTGACGTCGCCGGCGACGAGCAGGGCGAGCGTGCCGAGCGTGCCGCCGATCGCGGGCGCGGAGGCGAGCATGCCGAAAGCGGCGGGCCCGACGTGAAAAATATCCTTGGCGAAGACCGGCAGCAGCGGCCGGTAGTAGCCCACGCCCATGATCGTGAAGTCCATGATCACCAGCGCGAAGACGATCCGCTCGGAAAAAAGAAAGCGCATGCCGTCGAGCATGCCTCGCATCGAGATGGCGGCCTTGATGCGCCCGGATTCGGCGGGGCTGCGGATCAGCAAAAAAGCGAGCGCCGCCGGCGCGTAGGACAGCGCGTTCCACAGGTAGGCGTTCCCCGGGTTGGTGGCGGCGAGCGCGATCCCGGCGAACATCGGGCCGATGAAATGGGCCCCTTGCGCGACGCTGGAATTGAGCGCGGCGGCGTTGGTCAGGTGCGAGCGGGGCACCAGACCGGAGATCATCGCCATGCGCGCCGGGTAGAGGATGATATTGAGCCCCGAGGTCAGCGCCGTGGCGACCAGGATGTGCCAGACCTGGATCGCGCCCGTGAGCGTCAGGACTCCGAGCGCCGCGGCGACGAGAAAATTGCCCGCGATGGTCAGGCAGGAGAGCGTTCGGCGGTCCATCAGGTCGGCCAGCGAGCCGCCGAACAGGCCGATCGCGAATAAGGGCACCGCCTGCGCCAGGCCGGTCAAGCCCAGCAGGAAGGCCGAGCCGGACAACTCGTAGACCTGATAGAGATTCTGCGTCTGGCGCATCTGATGCGCCGTGGTGAGAAAAAAAGAGGCGATGAACAACAGGCTGAAGTCGCGGTAGTAGAGCGACGCCCATGGGCGCCGCCAGGCGGCGCTGTCGGTGGTTTCCTGTGGATCGTTCATGGAGCGCCGGAAGCGGCCGTCGAGCGCGCTATTCTACTTGGCGAGGCTTCGGACCACCTCGTCGTACAATACTTTCAGCGGAATCTTCTTCGCCGCGGCGACGCGCTTCAAGTCGTCGTATTCCGGCGCGGCCCTGCGGGCGCCGCCGGGCTCTTCGATGAATTTGACTTTTACGGTCCCGAATCTCGTTTTCACGCTGCCCGCGGAGCGCGGCAAAATAATCCGCCTGACCGGATAGTAGCGCATGCCGATGGTCGATGTCTCGTGAAAAACGATCTCGACTATTTTTTGTTTCAAGGCGGGCTCGGCGATGACTCTGAGAAGCGTGCCGGGCCGGTTTTTCTTCATCTGGATCGGCGCGAGCGAGACGTCGCGCGCGCCGGCGGCGAACAGCCGGTCGAAGACGTAGTCGTAAAACTGGGGGTTCATGTCGTCGATGTTGGTTTCAAACACCATCATCTCGTCCTCGCCCCAAGCCGTCTCGTCCCGGCCCAGGACGAGGCGGAGCAGGTTGGGGCGGCCGGGAAATTCCTTCTCCCCCGCGCCGTAGCCGATTTTTTCCACGACCATCGGTGGCGCTTCGCCGAAGCCGGTCCCCAGCGCCGCGATGATCGCCGCCCCCGTGGGCGTCACGGTCTCGCCGGCGAGATCGAGCCACTCGACCGGCAGGCCCTTCAAGAGCTCCAGCGTCGCCGGGCCGGGGAGCGGCAGCGCGCCGTGGCGCGAGCGCCCGACGCCGCGGCCGAGGGGAGCGCGCGAGAAGTAAAAAGCGTCCGCTTTCAAATAATGGCTGCCGACGGCCGCGGCGACGATGTCCACGATCGAGTCGGTCGCGCCGACTTCGTGAAAGTGGACCTTCGCCGGCGCGACGCCGTGGATCTTTCCCTCCGCCTCCGCCAGGCGGGCGAAGATCGCGGCGGCGCGCTCCTTCACTGCCGCATCGAGCGCGCTTCGGCCGATCATGCGGCGGATCTCCGCCCAGGCGCGGGGCGGCTCGTTCTTTCCGGCCAGAACGCGAAAGCGGGTCGCGCGGATCGCGCCGATTTTTTTAACGCCCGCCTCCAGGCGGAATTTGAGCGCCGGGATCTTTTTAAGCTCCGATTGGAGCTCGGCGAGCGGCAGGCCCAGATCGAGCAGGGCGGCGGCGAACATGTCGCCGCTCGCGCCGCCGATCAGGTCGCCGTACACAATTTTCATAGCAGTCAAATAGCTTTCAGCGGTCAGCTATCAGCTAAAATTCAAAGAAAATCCGGGCTGAAAGCTGATCGCGAAATACTGACGGCTTTCTTACCAGGCCGTGTGGATCTCTTTCCCGGCGAGCGGGACGTAGATTTTTTCCGGCTTGGGCGGCTGGCCGCGGAGCCGGTCGGCGAGCCAATCGACGATCAGCGTGCGCGAGCGCGGGTTCTTGATCGAGTGCTTCTCGCCCTCGTAGACGACCAGCACTTTGGGGCCGCGCACCTCTTCCATGAAATCGTAGACGAACTCGATCGGGCACAGCTCGTCGTCCTCGCCGGCGATGACGAGATAGGGGCAGGCGATCTTCGACGCGACCCGTTTGAGCGTCAGCGTCTTGGCGAACTCGTCGAAGGCCGCCTCGTCGTCGTAGCCGGACATGTACATGTAGTTCAATTTAAAAGTCGGCGAGGCGGTGTTGAAGATCGTGTACTGGCCGGGCTCGACGCAGACGCCGTTCACGGCGCAGGCCTTGAAGCGCGGCTCGGCCGCGGCCACGCGCGGCCCCCAGTACGACCCCATGCTCGAGCCCATGATCGCCAGGCGGTTGGCGTCGATCTCGGGCCGCTTGGATAGATAGTCGGCGGCGAGCTTGCCCGCGTCTTCGTAATTCGACGCGGTGCATTGGATGCCACGCGCGCGCGTCTCGCCCTGGCCGGGTCCGTCGACCGCCAGCACGGCGATGCCGCGCTCGATAAACGGGTCGCCGTGGAGCGGGTTGTCCTCCTTCACGCCGTCCATTCCCGGGATGTAGAGCACGCACGGGACTTTCTCGCCCGCCTTCAGGCCCGGCGGCAGGTGCAGCAGGGCGGCGATCGACTTTCCCTCGTAGGCGAGCTCGACGCGCTCGATCGGCCGGCCGGCGAAGCGGATGAATTTGTCGTAGCAGGCGCGCTTTTTTTCGCCCCAGGCGATGCGCCGCGGGTTGTTATCCTCGTAAATGGGCCACATCGCGTTGGCGTAGAACGCCGCCGCGACGTAATAATGCTCGCGCGCCTCGACCTCGTGGCCGGCCGCTTCGGCCTCGCGCGCGAGCTCTTCGCGGCGCTCGGCGGCGCGCGAGAACTCGCGCTGGATGTCGGTGAACTTCTGCACCCGGCGGCCGATTTCTCTCACGTCCGACTCCACGCCGGCGCCGCAGTTGCGCAGCAGCTTGCCGCTCCGGCCCTGGTCCCAATCGATGCCGCGGGTCTGGATCACCTGGTCGAGAATCCAGCGCTGCTCGCGCCAGCGTTTCATTTTGCGTTCGGTCTCCGCTCTCATTGCATTCTCCTTTTTTGCCGGGCCAATAAACTTCGCCTAACTTCGTTTATCGCCCCTCGTCTCCTTGCGACGTACAAGAAACGTACGCCTCAGTCGCCTCGGGCGTTATGCTCGTTTCTCGACCCGGCAAAGTACTTACCCGAAACCTTTTATCTTTAACGAGCTTTCACAAACCTGTCGTCGATAAATTTTCTCAAGTCCACGCTCCGCAAGACCGGAGTCGTCTCCGCCAGGCTCTCGCGCACGGCTTCGAGTCCCTTGAGCGACGGGTAGGGCGGACTCGATATCGCGGTGGCGTACTCGCGGTAGCCCGCCTCCAGGATCGATTCCTTGTCCACCTGGGCGTATTTCTTCAAGACCCTGAGCGCGGCCCGGGAGTCCCCCGTGTAAATCCTCGCGCCCTCCGCGAGCGCCGCCATGAAGGCCTCGGCCGTGGCCGGATTGGCATTCAAGTAATCGCGCTTGACGGCGATGCCGGAAAAAGTGAACTCCTTGCCGAGGTCGGGGATGAAAACCAGCCGCCGGTAGCCCATGTCGAGCGCGGCGGTGGAGAACGGCGGCGAGAGAATCGCCGCCTGCACCGCGCCGGCCCTGAGGCCGGTGAGCGCGTCCGGTATGCCGCCCATGCTGATCAGCGTGACGTCTTTGGTCGTCAGCCCCAGGTGCTCGAGGGCCGCCCGGGCGGCCAGATCGGCCGCCGAGCCGAGGCGGGTGATGCCGATTTTTTTGCCTCTGAGCGCCTCGCCGCGGGTGATCGACGGCTCGACGACCAGCGTAAAGACCATTTTATGCACCGTGGTGCCGATCCAGGCGAAGTCCGCCCCCTGCGCCCAGGCGGTCATCATCGGGCCGGGAGCGAGGTGGCCGAAATGGATCTCGCCGGCGAGCAGCGCCTGCGCCGCCGTGGTGCCGCTGCGGAAGTAGATCAGCGAGGAATCGAGGCCGTGCTTTTTGAAGATCCCCTGCTCGTGCGTCAGCCAGAGGCCGCCGATGCCGGCGGATATGGCGCTGTAGGCGACTTTGACCGGGCGATTCTCGGCGGCCGCGGCCGGCGCGCGGAGCCAGAGCAGGAGGGCGGCCAGGCTGAGGGCGAAGGTGAGGACGAAAAAAAGCTTTTTTCCGGTCATGTTTTGTCCGCGTCGAGTTTCAGGCCGCTAAACTCTAGTCAAAAAACGGCCCGATGGCAATGCCGCCCGGCGGGAAACAATTTGACCCTCAAAGCGATTTGTGCCTATAGTAATTTCAGTTGCTTAGCCACTTTTAGTCCGGATATATCTAAGCCATTATTTGCGATGCTTTTCGATTTCGCCAACGTTCTGGTCTTTACGGTCCTAGGCGCCGGGTTCGTCGGGGTCAATTTGCTCATCGGCAAATTCCTCCGCCCGAACAACCCCCAGGCGCGTAAATTATCGACCTACGAATGCGGCGAGCCGGCGACCGGCAGCGCCTGGGTCAACTTCAACATCCGGTTCTACATCGTCGCGCTGATTTTCATCGTTTTCGAGGTCGAGATCGCCTTCATGTTCCCGGTGGCGACGGCGTTTCGCCGCTGGGTCGAGAGCGGGCAGGGGGCCTTCGCTTTCGTGGAGATCCTGATATTCGTCGCCATTCTTTTGCTCGGCCTGGTTTACGCCTGGGCCAAAGGCGATCTCGAATGGGTCAAGAAAGTTCAAGCGTAAGAAGGACGATTTAAAATGCAGCCGCTGCTCAATTCGTTGCCCGAGACCGTTTTTACCACCAAGGTGGACGAGCTCCTCAACTGGGGCCGCGCCTCCTCCCAGTGGTACATGCTGTTCGGCCTGGCCTGCTGCGCGATCGAGCTGATGCAGACCGGCG
>DASWFA010000581.1:0-2064 GCA_036394475.1 Binatia bacterium | reverse complement strand
AGACGGCGTTGCCGAGCACGCCGTCTCTCCACGCGTTGATGTGCAGGAGAAAGCTCGGATAGAGGTACTGCACGTCGATGCCTTCCTGGTCCAGATCCTCGAGCCGCTCCTTGACGCTGGCTAAAGTCTGGCTGCCCGGAGAGGCGCGGCGCGCCGTCTGGAGCTTTTTCCCCGGAGGAGCGGCCGAGCCGGGATTGCCCGCGCCCAAAATGGTCGGCCGCTTGTAACGCGTCGCGCCGTCCACGACCCAGAAGTTCGCGCCCTCTTCGTTCCCGAGAAGTCGCGGGCGATAGTTCCGGAGCGGCGGCTCCATGTATTTTTCAAACAGCTCTTCGGTCTCGAACAGATGTCCGTCGGCGTCGATGATCATGGCACCACCATCCTTATTATTTTTTTCTCAAAACTCGAGCGACGATGAACGCAAAGCGAGCGCCGATGCCCGCTCGAAGGGTCCGCGCATCCGATAACCGGCCGCGGGAATAAGCACCCACCCATTGCGCGGACACGGAGAGCGGGTGGCGGCGCGGCGACATCAGAGTGAGCGCCGATGCCCGCTCGGAAAGTCCGCGCGTCCGGCTACCGGCGTTGGGATTCAGCAGCAACCCATCGCGCGGACTTGAAGAGCGGGCGGCGGCGCGGCGACCATTTGTCCTTTTCTCCGTTCCCAAGCGAGAGCCACCGCCGGTCCAAGAGTCCGCGCATTTCTTCCGGCGCCGAGGGACGCGGGGAAGAGGGCCGCGGACGTCCGATTACGGAAGATGCGACTCCTGGCACTACTCTATCGGCCGCGGCCCGAAGACTCGCGTCCCGAGAGCGCGTTCTTTTTAGTCCCCCAAGCCGATCTTTTTCAAATCCACTTCCACGCCCAACCCCGGTTTTTCCGGCGGCGAGGAAAATCCATCGACGATTTCCAGGCCGCTCACCGGATCGTTGGCCATGCGCTCGAACTCGCCGATCTCGCACGGCAGGCGCAAATTTCTTAAGCTCGCCGCCAGGTGCGCGTTCGCCGCGTCGAGGAGCCGGCTGCCGGGCGCCGTGCCGACGAGATAATCGACGCCCGCGGCCTCGCACACCGCGGCGGCCTTCCGCGCCTTGAAGATGCCGCCCATCTTGGGAATTTTCAAGCTGATCACGTCGGCCGCGCCGGCGTCGATGATCTTCAGCGCGTCGGAGGCCGAGTTGACCGCCTCGTCCGCCATGACGAGCGGCGCGACCGCCTGCCGCACCAGCGCCATGCCGCGGAGGTCCGCCGCCCGGACCGGCTGCTCGACCAGCATAACGTCGTAGGGCTCCATGCGGTTGATGCTCGCGATCGCCTCCTTGGGCGAGCAGGCCTGGTTGAAGTCGATCGTGATCGTGACCTCCGGCCCGACCGTCTCGCGCACGCGCTTCACCCGCTCGACGTCGTCTTTGACGTTGGTGCCGACTTTGAGCTTCAGCGCCGTGTAGCCGCGCTTGACCAGCTCGGCCGAGCGCTCGGCCATCTCCTTGGGCTCGAACATGCCCATCAGGCGCGTCACGCGGATGCGCGGATGGATCACGCCGCCGAAGAGGCGATTGGCCGGCACGCCGAGCGCCTTTCCGGCCAGGTCGTGGAGCGCGAGGTCGACGCCCGCCTTGGCCCGCTCGGCCCGGCTCACGATGGAATCGAGCCTGTGAATAATCGCCTCGATGTCGAAGGGGTCGAAGCCGGCGAGCGCCGGGCCGAAGCGGTTGTTGATGAGCTCGAGATGGTTGCTGCCGGTGTCGCCGCTGATGAAGATCGCGCCCGGACTGGCGATGCCCAAGCCGGAGATTTTCTCGTCGGTGTCGATCAGCACGAAGATAAGCTCGTGCGTGTCGTGGCCGCCGAGGGAGGTCTTCCACCCGGTCATGGTGTTCTGGACTTTATGCGAGACGCCGCGCACCCGTGTGATTTTCATGCTTTTCCCCCTAGAATTATTGTATTTACCTCCGCAGGGATTATGTTTGCAACCCGCGACTGGATCAACAACGTTTGTGAAGCTAAAAGTCATTGACAAAACTATGAAAGATATGAGAATCAAAGCCATTAGAATTTACCGA
>DASWFA010000580.1:0-1908 GCA_036394475.1 Binatia bacterium | reverse complement strand
TGCTTCAAAAAACCCTCTTTGGCGAGCTGATCGAGCGGGGCGGTGTCGTAAAAAGCGCGCTGGTCCGCGCTTTTGGCCCTGGGGGTCCGGGCGGCGATCTCCTCGAACGCGGTCTCGATCTCGTTGGCGCTGACCGTCGGCACGTCGCGGATGTAGCCCAGAACGTAGGTGCGGAACGCGCTCTCGAGCAGCTTCGCGTCGGTCGTGCGCGTGTATTTGCCGAGAATTTTCATGGTGAAATCGGGATTGGCCTTGGCGAACTTGATTCCCTCCACCGTGGCCTTGAGAAACCGGTTGAGCGCCGGCGCGCGGTTCTTGATGAACCCGTCGGTGGCGACCAGCGCGGTGCCGGGATAGCGGTAGTTCAAGTTGGCGAGGTTGAGCATCTCTTTGTAACCCAGCTCCTTGGCCTTCTCGAGCGTCGGCGAGGACAGCAGGGCCCCCTTGATGACCCCCTGCTGCATGAACAGCAGGTTCTCCGGCACACCGCCGGTCTGGATCATCTTGATATCCTTGTTCGGGTCAAGGCCCCATTCACCGACCGCTTTCCTAAGCCCCAGATCGGTGAGCGAGCCGAAGCGGCTCACGCCGAACGTCTTGCCTTTCAAGTCCTCGGGGCCGGCGATGTCGGGCGTGGTCACCAGGCTCATCGGAATCACGTTGATGACGTTGCCGACGATCTTCACTTCCGAGCCCGCCAGCCGCGCCAGGATCGCGGCGGCGCCCGAGCCCTGCGCCACGTGCGCGTCGCCCGAGATCAGCGTCGTGATCGCCTGCGAGCCGGCGACGTAGATCAGGTTGGCGTCGAGGCCGTATTTCTTATAGATTCCCGCCTCTTTGGGCACCCAGGTCGAGAGCGAGGCGGCGGCGATCGAAGAATAAACGACGTTGATCTTTTCCAATTCTGCGGCCGGCGCCCGGGAAGCGCCGGCCAGAAGCAGGCAGGCGATAAAAAGTATAGATAATCTGGGCATCTTCACTGGCATATCCACTTCAATCTACTGCAATGCACTGCAATCTATGGGCCGGGCGCGCGCCTTGTCAAGCCGGACGTATTGAATGTTCGAGCCGATTCCTATACCCTCGCCCAGTTCTCTTTCTATTATGCAGGCGTTGATACTACTGATGGCGCTGCTGCCCGCCCCACCCTGTTTGCCTTCCGGCTGCGGAACGGCGCTCCCGTCTTACTTCTCCAGCGATCCGGAAATACTGGAAGATTCTTCCGGCGGCGCGCCGGCGCCGCCAATGGAGCACGCCCAGCTCGCCCCGGCAAAAGAGCGGGCGACCATCCCGGCGGTGTCGGGACCGGCCGCTCCGATAGTTGCTCCAGCAGCGGCCGGAGAAGTCGCCGCGGGCGCGGAAGAAAAAGCCGCGCCGGAAAAAACCCAGCCGGAGGAGCCGCCGCCCACGGCGCTGCAGGAAACCCCCGGCCCCAAGGCGGACGATAAATTGATGGGCCTGCTGCAGAAAGGCATCGACCAGGCGATGCAGCAGCCCGACGGCCGGCGCAAGATCCAGTTCTCCATGGCGCTCGTGGAGAACGACCGGGTGCGCTACTTCATCGATTTTTTCTGCGGCAAGATGCGGGGTTTTTTCGTGCGCGCGCTGGCGCGCTCGGGCCGATATATTCCCATGATGGCCACGGTGCTGCAGGAGGCGGGCCTGCCCGAAGACCTCGTCTATCTCTCGCTGATCGAAAGCGGCTTCGCGCCGGCGGCCTATTCCAGGGCCAAGGCCGTCGGTCCCTGGCAGTTTATCCGCGCCACGGGAATCCGCTACGGCCTCAGGATCGACACGTGGGTGGACGAGCGGCGCGATCCGGTGAAGTCGACGCGCGCCGCGGCCGCCTACTTAAAAGACCTGCACCAGCAGTTCGGCGAATGGTTTTTGGCGGCGGCGGCCTACAAC
>DASWFA010000579.1:0-3640 GCA_036394475.1 Binatia bacterium | reverse complement strand
CACCGGCGTGTAAGGCGTCTTCTCCCGGCGGCAGGCGGCGAGAAACGGGTGGTTTGGATCGGCCATAAAATAGATTCTCAGCGTAACTCTAAGAGGGATATTCGGGGAAAGTCAAATAAGCCATATCGCGGCCTCGCGGCGATCCTTTGCGCGAAAGAAAAACACGGTATGATGTGGGTCGCTTCGCGACTCCCATTAGCGTTTTTTGCCGCGCGGCGTGGCCGCGCCGATGGTTTTCTCGCCGTATTTCTCGCGCAGGCGGTCGATGCCGCGATAGAGTTTTTCCTGCGAGCGGCGCGCGGGCTGGTCGAAGAGGGACTCCTGCCAGCCCGAGCTCAACAGCGCGCTGGCGCTCACGCCGAGCAGGCGGACGGGTCGTCCCGGAGCGAGATTTTTTTTGAGCAGCGCGGCGGCCACCTCGAAGATCTGCCGGTCGAAGCAGGTCGGGCTCGCGAGCGTGCGCGACCGGCTGATCGTCTTGAAGTCGCTGTAGCGTATTTTAACGCTGATGCAGCGCGCGAAGAGCCGCTCGCGCCGGAGCCTCTTCCCCACTTCCTCGACCAGCTCCCACAAGACCTCTTCCATCTCCTCGCGCCGCTTGAGCGGCCGCTCCATCGTGGTCTCGTTGCCGATCGAATGGTCGCGCGCCCGCGGCGCCGCGCCGCCCGACGCTTCGAGATCGAAGTAGCGCTCGCGCAGCTCTTGGTGCGCCAGCAGATCGCCGATCGTCTTAATGCCTCTTCGGAGCAACTCCTCCCGCGTCTTCGGCCCCACGCCGGGGACGAGCGAGACGGCGAGCGGGGAGAGGAAACTTTCCTCTGCGCCGGCGAAGATATGGATCAGGCCGTGCGGCTTGGCCACGGTGGCGGCGATCTTCGCGGTCACGCGGCTGGTGGAAAGGCCGCCGGAGGCGGGGAGGTCGAGTTCCGCGGCGATCCTTCGAATGATCCGCTCGGCGGTTTTTAAGGGCGGTCCCAAAAGCTTTTCCGTGCCGGTGAGATCGACCACGCCCTCGTCGATCGACAGCGCGTCGACCTCGGGTGAAAACTCGGCCAGTAAAGCGAAAACCCTGGCGGAGTATTCGCCGTAGAGCCGGTGCCGGTTGGGGAGAAAGATTCCATTGGGGCAGAGCCTGACCGCCTGAAAGCCGGGCATCGCCGAGTGCACGCCGTATTTGCGCGCCTCGTAGGAGGCGGAGGTGACGACGCCCCGGCCGTGCTTGCCGCCGACGATGACCGGCTTGCCCTTGAGCGCCGGGTCGAGCGCCTGCTCGACCGAGGCGAAAAAGGCGTCCATATCGAGGTGGAGATACCAGCGCATGGCGCTATTTCCCGCCGAAGTCTTCCCGCTTGCCGCCCCTGACGGCGGAGAAAAAGACCGACAGCAGGGTGAAAAAGTTGACCACATGGACCGTGTGATTGTACGAGCGGATGAAAAGGTCCGGCGTGGCGCTCCAGCTCCGGGGCGACTCGATCTGTGCCTGGCCCAGGCCCGCCGCGCTCAAAAAATAGGTGAAAAGCGTCGCCGAGAGCGCCACGCCCATGGCGCCGCCGGTGCGTGCGGCGGTCGCCGTCATGCCGGAAGCGCCGCCGATCTTGTTTTTCGGCGTCGCGCCGAAAATCGCGCTCTGGTTAGGCGCGTTGAAGATCGCCCAGCCGAGCCCCGAGAGCCCGAGCGGCAGCATGATCCGCCAGGCGGGCGAGTCGAGGCCGAGCGAGCCGATGAAAAACTGCGCGATCACGATCAGGCTCGAGCCGATCGTGCAGAGGAGCCGCGAGCCCAGGCGGTCCGAGAGCCAGCCCGCCAGCGGCGCGACCAGCACGATCACCAGCGAGTTGGCGATGATGATCCAGCCCATGTGGCTCGGGGAGTAGCCCATGATGTTTTGCAGGTAAAAAGGCATCAGGAAGCTGATGGCCGATTGGGTCGAGGTGATGAAAAAGAGGCTCAGCATCCCGGCGCTGAAGAGGCGCTCGCGGAAGAGCGAGAAGTCGAGCATCGGGTTTTTGGACCGGAGCTCGACGGCGACGAGCAGCGCCAGCGCGACGACCGCCGTCGAGAGGGTCAGGAGAAAGACCGGATGGCTCCATCCGAGTCGCGGCAGGCGGTCGATGGCGTAGATGAACGAGCTGTTGGCGAGCAGAATGAGCACCGCGCCCGGCACGTCGATCGAGACCTTGCCGGCGGATTCCCGCGTCTCTTCCATGATCTTCCACGCGAGATAGGCGCCGTAAAGGCCGATCGGTAGGTTGATGTAAAAAATCCAGCGCCAGCCGACGGCGTCGATCAAGAAGCCGCCGAGGGTCGGCCCGGCGAGAAAGCCGACGTGGAACGCCATCGAGATAACCCCCAGCGCCTTGCCGCGCTCGTTCTGCGGAAAAGCCAGCGAGGCGATCGCCCGGCCGTTGGCGATGATCATCGAGCCGCCCATCGACTGGAGCGCGCGGAAGGCGATCAGCTGGGCGGGCGATTGGCAGATGCCGCAGAGCGCGGAGGCGAGGATGAAAATCAAAAAGCCGGCCGTGTAGATCCGCCGGCGGCCGAGCAGGTCGCCCAGGCGCCCCATGGTGATGACCAGGCCGACCAGGATCAAGTCGTAGATCAGGACGGTCCATTGGATCGTCGTGAGATTGGTGTGGAACGTCTCGGTCAGGGTCGGCAGCGCGACCAGGAGGGCGCGGTTGTCGAGCCCCACCATGAACTGCCCGATGCAGACGTTGATGAGGATGAGCCGTAGTTTTTTTCGCGAGATATCCGCGCCGTCGGTCGCCATCGATTGTCGAGTGAGGATTTTTATTTCGTGTTATTCCGCTTCATGCTGGAGTCGCGTCCCGGGCCACTGAAATTTCAATCTATAACACAAAGATCGGTAAGAAACTCGTCGAGATTCGGTTCGTCGTGCGGCCTCGCGGCGCGCCTTCCCGGCGATTCAATGAGTTTCGGGGAAACTTTAAACTAGAAACTCATCGCGCGCCCTCGCCGTCCAGGCCCGCCGCCTCGGCCGCGGGGACACTGCGGGTTCCCGGTGAGTGAAATTCAATAAAAATGAGCGCCGGAGGCGGGCGGGACTCCCGGACGACATCCGGGAATTCCCGCCGCGAGGCATTTCGGGACGGAGTTAGTGGAGCGTCGCTTCGGCCTCGCCGTCGCCGGCATGCGCCGCATGGCCGCTCTTCCGAAAGACGATCTCGTCGCCGGCGGCGTCGATGGTGATCCGGTCGCCTTCGCCGAACTCGCTGTCGAGGATCTTGAGCGCCAGCGGGTCCTGGATCAATCTCTGGATCGTCCGCTTGAGCGGCCGCGCGCCGTAGACCGGGTCGTAGCCGCGCTCCGCCAGCAGCGCCTTGGCCGCGTCGGTGACTTCCAGGCTCAGCTTCCTGTCCGCCAGCAGGCGCTCGAGGCGCTTCAGCTGGATTTCCACGATGTGCTTGATCTCCTCGCGTCCGAGGGCGTTGAAGATGACGATCTCGTCGACGCGGTTCAGAAACTCGGGTTTGAACGTCTCGCGCAGCACCGCGGTGACGCGCCGCTCCATCTCTTTGCGGTCTTTCTCGCCCAGCTCGACGATGTACTGGCTGCCGACGTTCGACGTCATGATGATCACGGTGTTCTTGAAATCGACCGTGCGCCCCTGCCCGTC
>DASWFA010000578.1:0-2294 GCA_036394475.1 Binatia bacterium | reverse complement strand
CGCCGCTCAGCTGATAGGGGTAACTGCTCTCGAACCCGCCGAGGCCGACGAGATCGATATAACGGCCGGCCCGCTCCTCGAGGAGCCGGCGCGGCGCGCCGGCCACCTTGAGCCCGAAGGCGACGTTGCCGGCCACGGTCTTCCACGGCAACAGGCCGAAATGTTGAAACACGATGGCGACGCCGGCGCGCGGGCGGTCGACGGCCCGGCCGTCGATCAGGATCCGCCCGGAGCTCGGCGCGAGGAGCCCGCCGATGCAGCGGAGCAGCGTCGTCTTGCCGCAGCCGGACGGGCCGACGATCGAGAGGATCTCGTTGGTGCGGACGCTGAGCTCGAGGTTGCGAAAGGCAACGACGGTTCCTTCGAGGAAGAGCTTGCTGGCGTGGTCAACCACGATTTTGGCGCCGTCGGCCATAGGAAGATGCCACTGACCGGAAACTCTCCCTTGGAGCAGGACGCGCGAACCCTACCAGGGGGTCCCCGATGTGTCAAGATGGCGCCCGCCGCCCCACCGGCTCCCCTCTTCCAAGGAGCCTGCCGGTTCCCGAGCGAAGATCGACTCCGAGTCGGTGGAAGTCTCTGCGAAGCCGAGGACCAGCAGCATCGATGTTCGAGCCCGCCGTGTTCTTTGGCGGGCGAGTTTCGATGCTGCCCGAAGCGACAGCAAGGCTTCCCGACGAGGAGGCGCTGGAGCGCGGGAACAGCAGGCGCCTTACCTTCCCCACAACTCTTTCGTCGCGATCCGCGCGCCCTCGGCCAGCGCCTCGAACTTGGCCCAGGCGATGTTCGGATGGCCGACGCGCGGGCCGAGGCCGCAGTCGGTCCCGCCCATCACGTTCTCGCGCCCGACGATCTTGGCGTAGCGCACCAGCCGGTCGGCGACGAGCTCGGGGTGCTCGACGATGTCGGTCGCGTGGCCGACGACGCCGGGCACCAGGACCTTTCCCTCGGGGAACTTCACCTCTTCCCAAACGCGCCACTCGTGCTCGTGGCGCACGTTGGAGGCCTCGACGGAAATGGTATCGGCGCGGACCTTGAGAATGAGATCGACGATGTCCCTGAGCGGGATGTCGTACTTGTGCGGCCCGTGGTAGCTCCCCCAGCAGGTGTGGAAGCGCACGCGGTCGGGCGGGATGGCGCGCAGTCCATGGTTCAGCGCGTCGACGCGCATCCCGGCGTATCTGCGGTACTCCGCCACGCTCATCTCGGGATAGACCTGCCAGGCGTCGGGGAGGTCGGGGTTGTCGATCTGGAGCAGGAAGCCGGCGTCGACGATCGCCTTGTACTCCTCGCCCATCGCTTCGGCGAGGGCGAATAAATATTCCTCGTCGGTCTTGTAGTAGTCGTTCTTGAGCCAGTGCTCCAGCGTGCCGGGCGCGACCGCGGGCAGAAACGCCTCTTCGACTTCGAGGCCTTTCAGCGCCGCCTTCAAATTTTCGATGTCGGCCCTGACGGCGTCGTGGCCGATGTATTTCAGCGGGCCGCTCAAGAAGACGCGCCAGGTGTTCTCGCCGCGCATCGTCGCCGTCCTTTTTTCGAAATATTCGGCGAATTCCTTGAGGTCGCGGCCGTAGATCGTCGAGGGGCGCTCGTCGGGCCGCGCCGGCCGCTCGACGAAGCCCGCGAGCCGCTCGCGCGCGTAGCGGGAGAAGTTCGGCTTGCCGAGCTCGCCGTCGTTGATGACGTCGAGGCCGCAGGCGAGCTGCTTTTTGACCGCCTCGGCGACCGCGCTCTTCACGCGCACGGCCAGCGCCGCCTGGTCGTACGGCCGGCCGTTATTTTTCGCCACGAGCATCTCTTTTAAATCCGGCGGCAGAGGCAGGCTGCCGGCGTGGGTGGTCAGGATGCGATCGGTGCTGCGCTTCATTCTCGGCTCTCCTTCCTTGAGGACTCTATGCGAATCCCATGACAAGCGTCAATACCGCGTCCTTGACAGGACCGGCGCCGGTCCATAGAATCGGGTCCGTCATTGGAGGATGCGAATATGAGCAAAATACGCCACATCGCCTACCGCGCCGCCGACGTCGAAACCATGGCGAACTTTTTCGTCAGCGCGCTCGGCATGAAGATCACGCAAAAACGGAGCAACCGGGCGATCGACCTGTCCGACGGCACGATCAACGTCACGGTGCTGCCGCTCCGCGGCGCGGGACCGAACGGCGAGCCGGAAAACCAGGGCATCGACCACATCGGCTTCTCGGTCGACAACGACGAGACGGCGGGCCGGCAGCTCGAGAGCGCCGGCGCGAAAAAGATCGCCACGATCGAGCTGGGCAGCCCGGCGCACTACGAGG
>DASWFA010000577.1:0-4510 GCA_036394475.1 Binatia bacterium | reverse complement strand
GCGCTGTTCGCGGCGGTCTATTTCTGGTTTCCCAAGATCTTCGGCCGCACGATGAACGAGGGGCTGGGGAAAACGCACTTCATCCTGACCTACATCTTTTTCAACCTGACATTCTTCCCGATGCATATCCTCGGCGTCGGCGGCCACATGCGGCGGATCTACAATCCGACCCAGTACGATTTTCTCCACCCGCTGCAGGGCATCAACGTCTTCATCACGGTCTCCGCCTTCCTGCTCGGCCTGTCGCAGATCCCGTTCGTGGTCAATTTCTTCGCGAGCCTGTTCGCCGGGAAAAAGGCCGAGCGGAATCCCTGGCTGGCTAACACGCTCGAGTGGAGCGCCCCGTCGCCGCCGCCGCACGGCAACTACGAGACCCCGCCGGTGGTCTATCGCGGCGCCTACGAGTACAGCTCCCCCGAGGTCGCGGAAGACTGGCTGCCGCAGAACCGCCAGCTCGGGACCGGCACCGTTGCCAGGGCCCACTGAATGTGACACGAAGATAGAAGGTGGGAATTCACTCTCGTTCCAGGGGCGTTCACCGGCTCGCGCTGGTGAACGCGGCGGCGACGCTGTTGCTGCTTTTCGCCGGCGGGCTCGTCACCAGCAAGGGCGCCGGCCTCGCCGTGCCGGACTGGCCCACGACCTTCGGCTACAACCCTTTCCTCTATCCCTGGTCGAAGATGGTCGGCAATATTTTCTACGAGCACAGCCACCGGCTGGTCGCTTCCGCGGTCGGCCTCTCCACGGTCGCGCTCGCCGCCGCGCTGTGGCTCGGTAAAAATCCCAAATGGCTCCGCCGGCTCGGCGCCGCCGCCGTCCTGCTGGTCGTGGCGCAGGGGGTCGTCGGCGGGCTCCGCGTCGTCCTGCTGGAGCAGACGCTCGCGATCCTCCACGCCTGCCTGGCGCAGGCCTTTTTCGCCCTCGCCGTGAGCCTCGCGCTCTTCACTTCCGAGGAGTGGCGCGGAAAGCCTCCCGAGGAGGATATTCCGGAAGCCGGACGGCTCAGGCGGCTCGCGCTCGTCACGACCGGGCTGATCTACTGCCAGATCGTTTTCGGCGCGGTGCTGCGCCACACCGGCGAGATGCTCTCGCTCCATCTGATCTTCGCGGCGCTCGTCACCCTGCACGTGATCCTGCTCGGCGCGCGAGTTTTCAAACACCATTCTCAAAGCCCGGCGCTGCTCGGGCCGGTCGGCCTGCTGAGCCTCCTCCTGCTCGCGCAGCTGGCGCTCGGCCTCGGCGCCTACATGGGCAAATTCGTCGCCGCCCTGCCCGCGCCCTGGTCCGTCGTCGTGACCACGAGCCACGTGGTGGCGGGCGCCTCGATGCTGGCGGCGAGCCTGGTTTTGACTCTCCGGGCCTTTAAATATTTTTCGCGCGGCGACTTCGCCGAAGCGCGCGGCCTGGCCGCCCTCGGCCGCCCGGAGGAGACCTCGGCATGAGCTCGACGGCGGAGAGCGAAGCGATTTCTTTGAGCGGCGGCTACCGGCGGCTCGCGGATTTTATCGAGCTCACCAAGCCGCGCGTCTCGCTGATGGTCCTGGTGACGACGTTCGTGGGCTACTACCTCGGCGCCGACGCGGCGCCCGGCTACGCGCGCCTGGTGGCGACGCTCTTCGGCACCGCGCTCGCCTCCGGCGGGACGCTGGCGCTCAACCAGTACATGGAGCGGAGCCCGGACGCCCTGATGGAGCGGACGCGCCGCCGCCCGCTGCCGGACGGCCGCATCCAGCCGCCCGAGGCGCTGTTCTTCGGCGTCGCGCTGGCGGTCGCCGGGCTGCTGGTGCTGGCGCTCGCCGTCAATCCTCTCAGCGCGCTCGTGACCGCGGCGATCACGGCGAGCTATCTTTTCCTCTACACGCCGCTCAAGCGGAAAAGCTCGCTCTGCGGCATCGTCGGCGCCGTGCCGGGGGCGCTGCCGCCGGTCATCGGCTGGGCCGCGGCCCGCGGCCAGCTCGACGCGGGGGCCGCCGCGCTGTTCGCTATCCTGTTCCTCTGGCAGATTCCCCACACGCTCGCGATCGCCTATATCTACCGCGACGATTTCAGCCGCGCCGGCATCCGCTTCCTGCCGATCGTCGAGCCCGACGGCCGGTCGACCGGCCGCCAGATCATCGCCCACTCGCTCGCCCTGCTGACGGTGAGCCTGCTGCCGACGCTGATCGGCATCGCCGGCGGCGTCTATTTTATCGCGGCGCTGGCGCTCGGCGCCGGTTTTCTCGCCTGCGGCGTGCGCCTGGCGCTCGCGCCCTCGCCGGCGGCGGCGCGGCGGCTCCTGTTCGCGTCCTTGATCTATCTTCCCGCGCTCCTCGTCGTGATGGCGCTCGACCGCATCCCGCCGTCGCTCTGGTAGAAAAAATGGATCGCAGCCAAAGAAGAAAGAAAAATCTCCGCGTCGGCATCGCCCTCGTGGCGATCGTCGTGATCTACATCGGAGCGCTGATCGGGTATATGATAGCAAGATAGTTTCAAGTTTGGAGTTTCAAGTTTCAAGTAGGAACTCGAAACCCGAAACCTGAAACTCGAAACCGGGCGGGTTCAGACCAGTATGGCACGGCAGGCCGCTACACGAAAAATCATCGAGCCGGAGACGGGCGTAGACCTCGGCCGGCCCGTCTTCGCCGGCGGCGATCCGCCCGCGCGGCCCCGGGCGCTCGTCAGCAACGCGCGGCTGGCGCTTTTGATGTTGATCGCGGCCGAGGCGATGTTCTTCGCCGGCCTGATCGGCGCCTTCATCGTCTTCCGCGTCGCGAGCCCGGCCTGGCCGCCGCCTTTTCAGCCGCGTCTGCCCGTCGGCGTGACCGGCGTCAACACGGCGGTCCTGCTCTTAAGCGGCGCCGCCATGCTGCTGGCGCTGCGGGCGGCGCGCCGGCGAATAACGGGCGAGCTCGTCCGGTGGCTGTCGGCGGCGGCGGCGCTGGGGGCGGTCTTCCTGGCGGTCCAGGGCTACGAATGGGTGCGGCTGATCCGCTACGGCCTCGTTCTTTCGAGCGGGGTCTACGGCTCGACTTTTTACACGCTCATCGGCTGCCACGGCGCGCACGTGCTCGGCGCGCTCTTCTGGCTGCTCGTCGTCCTCTTCCAGGCGCGGCGCGGCCGCTTCACGCGGAGCGACCAGGGCGTCCAGCTCTGCGGCATGTACTGGACCTTCGTCGTCGCGCTCTGGCCGTTTCTCTACGCGCTCGTATACCTTTATTGAAGCGGACTTTGGTTGACAGTCGCGAAACGATAGGGTAATTTTCGGCTACTGGAATTTATGAAAGCGCGCATTTTGCTTCAAGCCGCGGCGGTCCTCGCGCCGCTCTCGTTTTACGGCGCGGCCGAGGCCTGCTCGGTCTGCATCAACGGGGCCGCCGGCCAGCAGCTGACCGACGCCTTCAACTGGAGCGTCCTGTTTTTGATGGCGATGCCCTACACGATCGTATTCTCGATCGCCGGATTTTTCTTTTTCGCCTACCGCCGCGCGGCCCAAAAGGCCGAGACGACGGCCCGCGAGACGGAAGCCGGCGCGCCGGCGCTGCCCCTGGCGTGGAGTCCGAAGGAGAGTGGAAGATGAGCGAAGCCGTTGCCATGCACTCCGCCGCCGAAGCCGCGGAATCCCCCCTGACTCCGGAGAGCTGGGGCAAGCTCGGCATGTGGGTTTTTCTCGCCGCCGACGCGATGTCGTTCGGCGGCCTGATCGTCGGCTACGCGCTGCTGCGCCACGCCAGCGCCAAGTGGCCGAACCCGCAGCAGACGCTCGGCATCAACCTGACCGCGTTCATGACCCTGCTGCTCATCATCAGCAGCGTCACGATGGTGCTGGGTCTTTCCGCGATTCAAAACGGCGACCGGAAGCGCTTCAGGAATTTCATGCTGCTGACGATCCTCGGCGGGCTTTTCTTCCTCGGCTGCCAGGCCTACGAGTGGACGCACCTCATTACCGAACGGCTGCCGGAAGTCGGCATGTCCTTTACTTCGCATCTCTTCGCCACGACCTTTTTTATCCTCACCGGCTTTCACGGCATGCATGTGACCGGCGGCGTTCTATACAACAGCGCGGTCCTGGCGGCGGTCTCGCGCGGCCGCTACGGCGCCAAGCACGTGGAGATCGCCGGCCTGTACTGGCATTTCGTCGATCTGGTCTGGATTCTGATCTTCACTTTTGTCTACCTGATCTAGAATAGGAGACCGACGATGACAACGGCAGAGGCGCACGCGCAACCCAACTACATGGGCGTTTTCTGGTGGCTCCTGGGCCTGACGATCGCGGAGGTGGCGGTCGCCAATATGAGCATGCCGAAGCTCATCGTGGTGATCCTCTTGGTCGGGATGGCCTTCACCAAGGCGGCCATGGTCGCGCTCTATTTCATGCACCTCAAGTTCGAGCGCGCGACGCTCACCTGGATCGCGCTCACGCCGCTGATCCTCTGCATCTTCTTGAGCCTGATGCTTCTGCCCGACATCCATCCGTAATCGCCGTAATTGCCGTAATCTTGCCGTGATTTTCGTCCAAGAAATAAATTGATTC
>DASWFA010000576.1:0-2154 GCA_036394475.1 Binatia bacterium | reverse complement strand
TGGACAGCATGAGCAGCTCCGGCGGCATGGAGGGGGTCAAGGTAGGGCGGCTGACCATCGGCCTGGTGACCCGCGAGCCCCATGGCGCGGAAAAAGAAAAGCTGGTCTATCGGGTCGTGGGCCGGACCCCGGTGGGCGTGGGGGTGCACAAATCGCTCCCCCTAACGACCCTGACCGAAGCGCAAATCTGCGACATCTTCAGCGGCAAGGTCAAGTCCTGGAACGAGGTCGGCGGCGGCGATCTCAAGATCACCGTCCTGACCCGCAACCGGGACGACATCAATCTGGACACCATGAAGGCCAGGATGGGCTGTTTTAAAGACCTTCGATTGCCTGAAAACGCCGTCGCTTTGATCCGCGGCAGCGAGGTGCTCGATGCGATCGATAAGCGCCCCGGCATGGTCGGCATCGTCAACATCGCCGGCAGCCTGGCCGAGCGCCCGAACGTCAAGGCGCTGGCCGTCGGCGGCGTCGCGCCGACCGTCGAAGCGGTGAAGAGCGGCAAATACAAGTTTTACGCCGAGAGGGGCGTCGTGACGCTCGGCCAGCCGCAGGGCACGGTCAGGAAGTTTCTCGATTTCGTCGCGAGCGCCGAAGCGCAGAAGCTCCTGGCCCAGCGCGGCATGATCCCGGTCATGTAAACGGTTTTTTTTCAGGGAGGGAAAACCGATGAAAAAATTATTTTGGGCGATGATCGCGGCGGCCGTGATGCTGGCGGCCCCGGCGGCGGCCTGGTCCGAATCGGATTCCGGTGAGTTTTACGGCTGGGGCGTGGTGCGGGCCGTCGGAGCCTCGGACCGGCATCTTCTGCTCCAGAGCAACGAGGGCTACGAGCTCGTGGTGCTGGAGGAAGACGCGGCGATCCGCAGCAGCCGGGGCGCTCCCATCGCCATGACCGACATCCCGGTGGGCGCCGAGGTCGAGTACGCGGGACGCACCTGGGAAGGCACCACGTTCGCCTTCTCGATCCGGGTGAGCGCCTCCTCGATCGTCGTCGGCGCGCGCTAGGCTTTTCCCGGGAGGAGCCATGAACTCGAAAACCGCGGGATGGACCTTGACCGTTCTCTTGATCGCCGGCGCGCTCGTGTGGGGTTACCGAATCACCCACGCGGTGCAGGCCCGGCTCGACTGGCAGAAAACCGCCCAAAAAACCGGTGACGTCCAGCGGGACATCGACCGGGCGATCTTCGCCGAAGAGCGCGGCCCCGACGGCCGGGCAAGGTAGCCGCGGCGAAAGCAAAAAATGTCCATGCGCATGATCCTGGCTCTGCTTTCGCTCCTCTTCCTCGGCTCCGGGGTCGCCCGGGCCGAGGAGAAAATCGTCGTCGGCGGGTCGGGCGGCCTGCTCGACGAGATGGAAGAGATCGGCAAAATTTACCTGGCCAGGAACCCCCAGGACCGGGTCGAGGTGATCACGGAGCCCATGAGCACGACCGGGGGCATCGAAGGCGTGAAGAGCGGCCGCTTGACCATCGGGTCGGTGACGCGGCCGCCCAGAGGCGCCGAGAAGGCCGAGCTCGTCTATCGTCCGATCGGGCGCGTCATGGTCGGAGTGGGAGTGCACATCTCGGTCCCGATCGCCAATCTCACCGAGACGCAGATCTGCGATGTTTTCAGCGGCAGGATCAAGTCGTGGAAAGAGATCGGCGGCGGAGAAGGAAAGATCACCGTGGTGGCGCGGCGAAAAGACGACAACAACGACGCGGAGATGCGCCAGAAGATCGCCTGCTTCAAGGATCTTCAGCTGAGCTCCGACGCCGTCTTCGTCGTGCGCGGGAACGAGCTCATGGACGCCGTCCACCGGCGGCCGGAAGTCATCGCGCTGGTGAACGGCGGCTCCAACCTGCTGGAGCGCCCGAACATCAAAATATTGGCGATCGGCGGCGTCCCGGCTTCCAACGACGCGATCAAGAGCGGCAAGTATAAATATTACAACGAGCGCGGGATCGTCACGCTGGGGGCGCCCCAGGGCCTGGCCAAGCGGTTTCTCGATTTTATCGCCACCGGCGAAGGCCAGAAGGTGCTGGTCCACCGCGGCGTCATCCCGGCGCTGTAGATTTTCGCGGAAGGAGAAAGCGATGCGGCGCAAATTGCTCTCGGCGGTTTTTCTGGCGGGCCTGATGCTCGCGACGCCGGCCACGGCGGCGTTCGATT
>DASWFA010000575.1:0-1564 GCA_036394475.1 Binatia bacterium | reverse complement strand
CCTTGCCTTTTCCCATCCGCGTTTCGGCGGGCTTTTTGGTGATCGGCTTGTCGGGGAAGATCCGGATCCAGACCTTGCCGCCGCGCTTTAAATAGCGGGTGAGCGCGATGCGCGCCGCCTCGATCTCGCGCGAGCCGAGCCAGCCGCGCTCGAGCGCCTTCAACCCGTAGTCGCCGAAGGCGAGCGTCGAGCCGCGCATCGCCATGCCGGACCTGCGCCCTTTTTGCTGCTTTCGGTATTTTACTTTTTTCGGCTCTAACATTTCTTAAAATCCCAAGCTCTTTCTAATTCCTAAATCCCGATCCCCGATGCCTGTTTCGCTAGGCCCCCATCGCCGTCTTTTGCTGCTGCTCTTCCTCGGTCAGCACCTCGCCGCGGAAGATCCAGACCTTGACGCCGATGACGCCGTAGGTCGTCTTCGATTCGGCGAAGCCGTAGCTGATGTCGGCGCGCAGCGTGTGGAGCGGGACGCGCCCCTCGCGGTACCATTCGGTGCGCGCGATCTCGGTGCCGCCCAGCCGTCCGGCGCACTGGATCTTGATCCCCTGCGCGCCCATGCGCATCGCCCGCGAGACGCTCTCTTTCATCGCCCGGCGGAAGGCCACCCGGCGCTCGAGCTGCAGCGCCACGTTCTCGCCCACGAGCTGCGCGTCCAGATCGGGCCGGCGCACCTCGATGATGTTCAAGTAAACTTCCCGCCCGGTCAGGCTCGACAGCTCTTTTTTGAGCTTCTCGATCTCGGCGCCCTTCTTGCCGATCACGATCCCCGGCCGGGCCGTGTGGATGTTGATCTTCGCCTTGTTGGCCGCGCTTTCGATCTCGATCTTGGAGAGCCCGGCGTGGTAGAGCCGGCTCTTCAAGAAATTCTTGATCTTGAAGTCCTCGTGCAGGAGCTTGGCGTAGTCGTGGCGCGCGAACCATTTGGAGTCCCAGGAGTCGATGACCCCGATGCGGAATAATTTCGGATGCGTCTTCTGGCCCATGGACTACTTGCTCCTCTCGTCGACCACGATCGTGATATGGGAGAGGCGCTTTCTGACGCGCGTCGCCCGGCCCATGGCGCGCGGCATGAAGCGCTTCCACATGCCCGCCTCGCCGACTTCCACCCGCTTGACGTAAAGCTGGTCCACGTCCACGCTCTGCGTGTTCTCCGCGTTGGCCACGGCCGAGCGGAGCGTCTTGGAGACGAGCTCGGCGGCGCGCTTGGGGACGAATTTCAGCATGTTGAGCGCCTCTTCGACGCCCTTGCCGCGGATCTCGTCGACCACCAGGCGGACCTTCCGCGGCGACATACGGACGAATCGGGTGACTGCGCGCGTTTCCATAAGACTATGCCTTGGGCGGCGGCGCCCCTGGAGCCGCGCCGGGGGCGGCCCTCGGCGGCGCGCCCGGGGCCGCGGCCGGCGCGCCGGTGACTCCTTCTTTAGTGTCGCCCTTGCGGTCGCCCGAATGGACGTAAAAAGTGCGCGTCGGGGAGAACTCGCCGAGCTTGTGGCCGACCATGTTTTCGCTGACGAAGACCGGGATGAACTTTCTCCCGTTGTGCACGGCGATCGTCTGGCCG
>DASWFA010000574.1:0-3365 GCA_036394475.1 Binatia bacterium | reverse complement strand
CCTCGCGCAGAGCGACGTGAAATTCGTCGCCTCGGGCGGCGACGCCGGCCGGCTCGCCGCGCTGCAGAACGGCCTCGTCGACGCGGCGCTGCTCAACCCCGCCGCGGCGGCGCGGGCGGAGCGGCTCGGCTTTCGCGTGGTCGCGCGTTCCTACGAACTGTTCACCTTTCCCTACGCCGGGCTCGGCGCGACCAACAAAAAGCTCGCGGAAAAGCCGGCCGAGGTCAAGCGCGTGCTGAAGGCGTTGATCAAAGGGAGCCGGTTCATGCGCGAGCACCGCGACGAGACCATCCAGGTCCTGGCCGACTGGGCGCGCATCGACCGCCAGAGCGCGGTGGACTACTACGACGCGACCTGGAAAGGCTCCAGCCCCGACGGCAGCATCCCGGAGAAAGGCATGCGCCTGGTCATCGACGACGCCAAGAGCGCGCTCAAAATCGAGCGCGACATCCAGCCCGCCGAAGTGGCCGATTACGCCCTGGTCAAAGAGGCGCAGCGCGAGCTCAAGCTGAAGCCCAGATGATCGAATCCTTTCATTTACATCAGCCGGACTCCGTCCCGGCCGCGCTGGCGCTCCTCGCCGAACACCCGGAAGAGGCGCGGGTGCTCGCGGGCGGGAGCGAGCTCATCCTGCTTTTGAAAATGGGGCTCGTGTCCGCCAAACACGTCGTCAACATAAAAAAAATTCCCGGCCTGGCGGGCCTGGCGTACGAGAGCGGCTCGCGGACGCTCAAAATCGGCGCGCTGGTCACGCACCGCGCGCTGGAAAAATCGCCGGTCATCCGAGAGCATTACCCGCTCATCGCCCAAATGGAGCGGCGCCTCGCCAACGTGAGGATCCGGAACGTCGGCACCCTGGCCGGGAACGTCTCGTTCGCCGAGCCGCACGCCGATCCCGGCACGCTGCTCCTCGCCTACGGCGCGCGCGTCAAGCTCAAGAGCGCCGCGGGCGAACGCGTTCTCACGATGGGCGAATTTTTCGTCGATTATTACCAGACCGCGCTCCGGAGCGACGAGCTGTTGACCGAGATCGAAGTGCCGAAGCCGGCGGAGCACGCCACCGGCGCGTACGTGCGCTTCTGTCCCGGCGAGCGGCCGATGGCCGGGGTCGCGGCGTTCTTGGAATGGCGGAGCGGCGCGTGCGGCGGCGCGCGCGTGGCGCTCGGCTGCGTCGGTCCGACGCCGATCCGGGCTGAAGAAGTGGAGGCGTGGACGGCGGGCAAGGGCCGCGACGAGATCCTCGCCCGCGCCGAAGAGCTGGGCGGCCGGGCCGCCGCCATCACCCAGCCGCTGGAAGACGTCTCGGGCACGGTCGAATACAAGCGCCAGATCGTCAAGACGCTCGTCGCGCGCGCGCTGACGAGCGCCTGCCAGGGGGACGCCGGCCATGCATGATACCGTCCCGGTGCGATTCCGCCTGAACGGCCGCGAGTGCGCCGCCGAGGCGTCCTCGAGCGAGCTCTTGATCGATTTTCTCCGCGAGCGGATGGATCTGACCGGGACCAAGCGCTCGTGCGACATCGAGATCTGCGGCGCCTGCACCGTGTTGCTCGACGGCAAGGCGGTGAGCTCGTGCTCGGTGTTCGCTTTCGAAGTCGACGGAAAAGAACTGCTCACGATCGAAGGGATGGCCGGTCCGGACGGCCTCCACCCGCTGCAGCAGGCGTTTATCGACTGCGGCGGTTTTCAATGCGGCTTTTGCACCCCCGGCATGATCCTGCTGGCGAAATCCCTGCTGGACGAAAATCCCGATCCCACGGTGGAGGAGATCCGGGACTACATGGACGCCAACATCTGCCGCTGCACGGGCTATCAGATGATCATCGAGTCGATTCAAAAAGCGGCGAAAGAAAGTCGAAAGTAAAAAGGTAAAAGGCAAAAATGGGAAGCCAGAGCGCGCCGCTGATTTTACTTTTTACTTTTGCCTTTTTACCTGGGTTTAAAACATGCCGGCAACCGTAGGGCAGAGCATCCCGCGCCTCGACGGCGCGGAAAAAGTCACCGGCCGGGCGGTCTACGCGAGCGACTTGAAGCTCGCGGGGATGGCGCACGGCAAGGTGCTCCGGAGCCCTTACGCGCACGCCCGCATCCGGCGCATCCATACCAGCCGGGCCGCCGCGCTGCCCGGCGTCCTCGCGGTGCTGACGCGGGAGAACCTGAACGTCGCCGCCCCCTTTTACGGCACCTACATCAAAGACCAGCCGATCGTGGCGCAGGAAAAAGTCCGCTACCCGGGCGACATCGTCGCCGCGGTGGCCGCGACCGACGAGAAGACGGCGGAGAAGGCGCTGGCCGAGATCGAAGTCGAATACGAAGAGCTCCCCGCCGTGTTCGACGTCGACGCGGCGCTCGCGCCGGGCGCGCCGCTCATTCACGACGAGAACCCCGCCTGCAAGGACCCGAAGTACGGCCACGGGGCGAGCCTCGTCGCGCACGCGGACAGCAACATTTTTTATCATTTTCATTACGAGCGCGGCGACGTCGAGCGGGGCTTCCAGGAAGCCGATCAGATTTTTTCCGAGACCTATTATCTCTCGGGCGCGCAGCACTATCCGCTCGAGTCGCACGTCTCGGCCGCCGACCACCGCGGCGACGAGGTCACGGTCTGGAGCGGCACGCAGACGCCGTTTCCGCTGCGCCTGGAGATCGCCCGCCTCTTCGGCCTGCCGACGAGCCGCGTGCGCGTGCTCGTTCCCTTCGTCGGCGGCGGCTACGGCGCCAAGAGCGGCATCAAGAACGAGGCGATCGCGGTCGCGCTCTCGCGCCTGGCGAAGCGGCCGGTCCGGCTGGGCTTCAGCGCGGAGGAGACGTTCAAGACGCTCTGCGATCCCGGCGCCCGCGTCACGATCAAGACGGGCGTCAAAAAAGACGGCACTTTCGTCGCGCGCCAGTGCGAGATCTACTTCGACGGCGGCGCCTACGCCAACTCCGGCCCGACCGTGACTGAGCGGGCGGGCTACCGGGCGCACGGCCCCTACAACATCCCCAACGTCCGGACCGACGCCTACTCGGTATATACGAATAAAGTCCCGGGCGGCGCCTTTCGCGGCTTCGGCGGGCCGCAGGTTTCCTTCGCCTACGAGTCCCAGCTCGATACGATCGCGCGCCAAATGAACATCGACGCCGTGGAGCTCAGGCTTAAAAATCTTCTCGACCGGGGCGGCTCCTACACGGCGGGGAACATCCCGATCGATTGCGATCTCAAGAGCGAGCTCAAGCTATTGGCCGAGCGGATCGGCTGGGGAAAAAAACCCGCCGGGCCCGAGACGCCGGGCGTGAAGCGGGGCAAGGGCATCGCCTGCGCGGTCAAGGACGGCGGCGGCGTCAACAAAGAGGCGAACGCGACGGTCGAGATCCTGATCGAC
>DASWFA010000573.1:0-11046 GCA_036394475.1 Binatia bacterium | reverse complement strand
CGACGCCGTATTTCATGCGCATCAGCTCGGCCAGCATCTCGGCGCGCGGGATCACCGGGATATTTTTCCGCCGCGCCTCGAGCACCTCCGGATTGGAAAACTTGACCGCGGTGGAGATCACCACGACCGACGGCCCGGCGGCGAGGTTCGCCTCCCGGTGGCCGAGAAAGATCTCCGCGCCGAGCGCGGCGAGCCGCTCGGTCGCTTCGCTCTCGCGGAGCTCCGAGCCGGTGACCGAGTAGCCCAGGTTCAACAGGACCTCGGCGATGCCGCTCATGCCGATGCCGCCGATCCCGACGAAGTGGACCCGGTGTTTTTTTTCAAACATGGTAAAGGCTCAAGCCGTTTCATCCCTGAACGAGCGCGTAGCACGCGTCGACGATTTTTTCCGCCGCCTCGGGCCGGCCGAGCCGCCGGGCCGCGCCCGCCATCGCCGCGAGCCGCGCGCGGTCGCGGTACAGGGCGCCGACCAGCGCCGCCAGCCGGCCGCCGTCGAGCTCGCGGTCGAGGATCATCTCCGCCGCGCCGCGGTCTCGGAGCGCCTCGGCGTTCAAGCGCTGGTGATCGTACGCGGCGTACGGATAGGGCACGAGGATCGCGGGCTTCCCGAACACGGTGAGCTCGGCGATCGTCGCCGCGCCCGCCCGGCACAGCACGAGGTCGGCGCGCGCATAGGCCTCGTCCATTTTTTCGATAAAGGGCATCACCTCGGCCTCGAGCGGCAAATCGCGGTACGCCGTCCGGACCCATTCGAGGTCGGCGGCGCCGGTCTGGTGCACGACGCGGAGCGCCGATTGCATGTCCCGGAGGTTTTTCAGCATCTCGACGGCGCATTGATTGACCCGGCGCGCCCCCTGGCTGCCGCCGAAAATCAGCAGCGTGAACTTCGCGTCCTTCGCCACGTGAGGCAGCGTCCGCCAGCGCACGGGATTGCCCGTCTCGACCACGCGGCCGCGGGGAAACCAGCGCGCGCTCGCCTCGTAGGCGGTAAAGACGCGGTCGACGATCTTGCCGAGCACCCGGTTGGTGAGACCGGGCCGGAGGTTCTGCTCCATCACGGCCGAGCGGATGCCCTTCAACTTTGCCGCGAGCAAGAGCGGCCCCGACGCGTAGCCGCCGACGCCGACGACGCAATCGGGCCGGAAGCGCCGGAGGATTCCGAGCGAGCGGAAAATGCTCGCGGGAATGCCGTACGCCCCCTGGGCGAGGCCGGTGAGCCCCCTCCCCTTCAGGCCGCGCACGGGAATCGTCTCCAGCGGAAAGCCGGCGGCGGGAACCGCCCGGCTCTCGATCCCCAGCGCCGTGCCGACAAATAATATTTCCGTCATGGGATCACGCTTTTTAAACTCGTGCGCCACGGCCAAACCGGGGAAGAGGTGCCCTCCGGTCCCCCCGCCGGCCACGATCACCCGCATCACCTTCGCCCGCGCGACACGCTGAGCAACACTCCCGCCTCGATCATGTTCATCACCATCGCCGAGCCGCCGTAGCTGATGAACGGCAGCACCAGCCCCTTGGTCGGCATCAGCCCCATCACGACCCCCATGTGGATCAGCGCCTGCAGCCCGAGCAGCGTCGTGATGCCGAAGGCCAGGTATTGGCTGAACGGCTCTTCGATCTTTCCCGCCAGGCCGAGCCCGCGGACGATGATGACCGCGAACAGCGCCAGCACGGCGAGCGCGCCGAGGAGCCCCATCTCCTCCCCGATCACGGAGAAAATAAAATCGGTGTGCGCCTCCGGCAGGTAGAACATTTTCTGGCGGCTCTCGCCGAGGCCGCGGCCCACCAGCTGGCCGGAGCCGAACGCGATGTAGGACTGGATGATCTGAAAGCCGCTTTTCGACGCGTCGCGCCACGGGTCCATGAAGGTCATCAGCCGGCGGAGGCGATATTCCGCGCCCATCACGGCGACGACGACGACCGGAACGGCGGCCAGGCCGATGAGCCCGAGATGGGTGAGCTTGACGCCCGCGACGAAGAGCATGAGCAGGAGCAGGAGCCCGAGCGTCACCGCGGTGCCGAGGTCGGGCTGGACGACGATCAGCCCCAGAAACACGCCGCCGACCAGCAGGTGCGGCAGCACGCCGACCGAAAAGCTCGTCATCTTGTCCGCCTTCTTCGCCAGCGAGTGCGCCAGGTAAAGCAGCAGCGATAGCTTCGCCAGCTCGGCGGGCTGAAAAGCGAAGCCGCCCAGCACCAGCCAGCGCCGGGCGCCGCCGCGCGCGACGCCGATGCCCGGCACCAGGAGCAGAACCAGCACGAGCAGGACGAAGCCCATCAGGGGGTAGGCGAGCTTGCGGTACACCGCGACAGGAGTCGCGGCGGCGAGCACGAGCAGGAGGAGGCCCACGCCCGCGGCGATCAGCTGCTTGCGGAAAAAATAGGTGCCGTCGCCGAAGCGCTCCTGCGCGTAGATATAGCTGGTGCTGAGCACCATCGTGATCCCCACGGCCAGAAGCGCCGCCACGGCGAAAAAGATCCAGCCGTCGACCGCGACGCCGTCTTTCATAGCCCTTCCACCAGCGCCTTGAAGCGCCGGCCCCTTTCCGTGTAATCGCGGAACATGTCGAAGCTCGAGCAGGCCGGCGACAGCAGCACGACCTCGCCCGGACGCGCGCCCGCGCGCGCCGCCGCCACCGCCGCCGCGAGATCGTCGACGACGACAGTATCGGTCAGATGCCCGAGCGCGGCGCGGATCTTTTCCCGGGCCGCGCCGAAGAGCACGAGCTTCTTCACCGTCCGCTGGATCTCGCCCGCGAGCGGCGCGTAGTCGCCGCCCTTGTCCACGCCGCCGGCCAGCAGCACGACCGGAGCCGAAAAGCCGGCGAGCGATTTGACCACCGCGCCGACGTTGGTGCCCTTGGAATCGTTGTAGTAGCGGACGCCGTCTTTCTCGCGCACGAACTCGAGCCGGTGCTCGAGCCCGGCGAAGCCGTCCAGGACCTTTTGGATCGCCGCGGCCGGAGCCCCCGCCGCCTTCGCGGCGGCGACCGCCGCCATCATGTTTTCGACGTTGTGCACGCCCTGGATTTTCGCCCGCGCCAGGGAAAAATGTTCTTCCTCCCGGCCGCTCCGCCAGACGATCTCTTCCCGCGTGGCGCCGACGCCCTCGTCGGCCGGCGTCCAGCCGAAGGAGACCACGCGGGCGCGGATGCGCTCGCGCATCGGCCAGACCAGCGGGTCGTCGCGGTTCAAGATCGCGACGTCGCCGTCGCGCTGCATGCCGAAGATCCGCTCCTTCGCCTCGCCGTAGGCCGCGAAGCTCGGATAGCGGTCGAGGTGGTCCTCGGTCAGGTTGAGCAGCGCCGCGATCCGGGGGCGGAACTTTTCCACCCACTCGAGCTGGAAGCTCGAGACCTCGACGACCCCCCAGTCCCAGTCCGCGCCGGCGAAGCCGACGAGCGGCGCGCCGATATTGCCGCCGACGAAGACGTTCAGGCCCGCCGCCTGGAGCATCGCGCCGACGAGCGACGTCGTGGTGCTCTTCCCGTTCGTGCCGGTGATCGCGACGAGCGGCGCGCCGACGAAGCGATAGCCGAGCTCGATCTCGCCGAGGATCTCGATGCCGCGCTCTTCCGCCGCGCGGACGAGCGGGTTTTCCGGCGCGACGCCGGGGCTCGGGATGACGAGATCGACGCCGTCGAGCCACGCCGGCTCTTCGCCGCCCAAAAAATAGCGCACCGGGAGGCCGGCGAGCGCCGCGGTCTCCCGGGCCAATTCGGATTCGCCTCTGCGGTCAGCCGCGAGCACTTCCGCCCCCTGTCCCGCGAGGAAGCGCGCCGCCGCGACTCCCGTCCGCGCCAGGCCCAGAACCATGACCCTCTTCCCCTGGAGATCCATGCTTCATCTATCTCAGCTTCAATGTGCTCAGCGCGACCAGCGCGCAGACGATCGAGATGATCCAGAAGCGCACGATGATCTGCGGCTCGGGCCAGCCCTTGAGCTCATAGTGGTGGTGGATCGGCGCCATCAGGAAGACGCGCTTCCGCCGGAGCTTGTAGGAAGCCACCTGGAAAATCACCGACAGCGCCTCGATCACGAACACGCCGCCGACGATGACCAGCAAGATCTCGTTTTTGGTCATGAGGGCGACGATGCCGAGCGCCGCGCCGAGCGACAGCGAGCCGACGTCGCCCATGAACATCTGCGCCGGATACGTGTTGAACCAGAGAAAGCCGAGGCCCGAGGCGACCACGGCGGCGCAAAAGACGCTGAGCTCGCCGACGCCCGCGACGTAGGGGATCTGCAGGTACTCGGCCAGCCCCTTGTGGCCGGTCACGTAGGCGATGAAGGCGTAGGTGCCGGCGGCGATCATCACCGGGCCGATCGCGAGGCCGTCGAGCCCGTCGGTCAGGTTGACGGCGTTCGAGGCGCCGACGATCACCAGCATGGCGAACGGGATGTACCAGATGCCGAGATCGGGATGGAAATTCTTGAAGAACGGCACCGCGAGCACGCCGCTGAAGAACGGCTGGCGGTAGAGAATGAGCGCGGCGACGAGCCCGACGCCCATCTGGAGCAGGAACTTGGCGCGCGCCGAGAGGCCGCGGCTCGACTTGCGCTTGAGCTTGAGCAGATCGTCGACCAGGCCGATGGCGGCGAACCCGCCGGTCACCACGATCGCGAGCGTGATGTAGACGTTGGTGATGTCGCCGAGCATGAGCGTGGCGAAAAACAGCGCCAGGATGATCAGCACCCCGCCCATCGTCGGCGTGCCGGCCTTCGAGGCGTGCGCCGCGGGGCCGTCCTCGCGTATCGGCTGCTTCATCTGCATCGCCGCGAGAGAGCGGATCAGCACCGGACCGAAGATAAACGAGATCAACAACGCCGTGAGCGCGGCCATGGCGGCCCGGAACGTGATGTAGCGAAAGACGTTGAAGGCCGAGTGGGCGGTGTTGAACGGATAGAGAAAATAATACAGCAAGTTCAGGCTCCCCCGTCTCTCAGCGCCTGCAGCACCTTTTCCATCTTCATGCCGCGCGATCCCTTGAGGAGGATCCAGCCGCCGCGCCGGGCGCGGCCGCGGACGAGCGCCGCGACGTGGGCGTGGCTCCTCCCGATCACCACCCGGTCCCTTTCCATGCCCGCGGCGAGCGCGCCGCGCGCGACCAGGCGCGCCTGTTTTCCGAGGAGGTAAAGCCGGTCGACGCCGTACCGGGCGGCCTGCCGCCCGAGCGCCAGATGGCGCGCGCGCGCTTCGCCCCCGAGCTCGAGCATGTCGCCGAGCACGGCGATCTTCTCCCCGCGCGCCCGGATCCCGCCGAGCGTCCGGAGCGCCGCTTCCATCGAGGCGGGGTTGGCGTTGTAGGCGTCGTTGATGACGCCGGCGCCGTTCCAGCGCTCGATGCCCATGCGCATCGAGAAAGGCCGGACCGCCTCCAGGCCGGCGCGGATGGCGCGGAGATCGACGCCGAGACCGCGGGCCATCGCCGCCGCGCCGAGCGCATTATAAAGGTTGTGCGCGCCGGAGAGCCGGAGCCGGACGCGCGCCGCCTTGCCGCCGGCCTTCAGGACGAACTCGGTGCCGCCGGCGCCGAGCGCTTTTTCGCCCGCGCCCCGGACCCGGCCTTTTTTCCCGTAGACGATTTTTTTTCCCCGAAACTTCGCCCCCAGGCGGCGCGTCCACGGATCGTCGCCGTTCACCACGGCGATGCCGCGCGGGCCGAGGCCGCGAAAGATCTCCCCTTTTTCCCGCGCCACGCCCGCCACGCTCTTGAGGCCGCTCAAATGGGCCGGGCCGACCGACGTGACGATCGCGATGTCCGGCCGGGCGATCGCGGTGAGGCGCGCGATCTCGCCGGGATTGCTCGTGCCGAGCTCCACGACCGCCACTTTTTCCCGGCCCGTGAGACGTAGGAGCGTCAGCGGCAGGCCGACCAAATTGTTGAAATTTCCCTCGGTCTTCAAGACCCGTCCCTTGAGCGGCCGGCCGCCGAGCGAGGCGCGCGCGAGAATCGCGGCGACCATCTCCTTGGTCGTCGTCTTGCCGTTGGAGCCCGTGATCGCGAGCACTTTCGGCGCCACGGCCAGGCGCCGGCAGCGCGCCAGATCGCCGAGCGCCGCCAGCGTGTCCTTCACCCGGACCACGGCCGCGGCCTTCAGCGGCGCGAGCGGAATTTTCTCATGCACGATCAGACATCCCGCGCCGCGGCGCGCCGCGTCCTTCGCAAAGCGATGACCGTCGAATTTCTGGCCCTTGAGCGCGACGAAGACGGAATTCGTCCCGACCTTCTTCGAATCCGTCACAACCTCGCCGAAAGCGCTCCGAGTCCCCCGCCGCATGAGCTTCCCGCCCGTCGCGGATAAAATCTGCTCCAAAGTCCATGGCATTTTGATCGACTCCGTTCATGTTAATTCCTCCGTTGACCGGCGACCGCCGAGAGCTTTTCCATCTCCTCCCGCACCACCTCGCGGTCGTCGAAATGGATTTTCCGCGCGCCCAAAATTTGGTAGTCCTCGTGGCCCTTGCCGGCGAGCAGGACGAGATCGCCGGGCCGCGCGATCTCCAGCGCCAGGCGGATCGCCGCGCGCCGGTCCGGCTCGACGAGATAAACGCCGGTTTCGAGTTTCGGGTTTCGAGTTTCGAGTCCGGAAGTCGTAGATTTTTTTATTCCCGTTTTTTTTACCCCGGCTTCCACCTCTTCGAGTATCCCGAGCGGGTCTTCCGTGCGCGGATTGTCGGACGTCAGCACGGCCAGGTCGGCGAGGCGCGCGGCGGCCTCGCCCATGAGCGGGCGCTTGCCGCGGTCGCGGTCGCCGCCGCAGCCGAACACCGCGACGAGCCTGCCCTTGGTGAGCGGCTTCAGCAGCTGGAGGGCCCGCTCGAGCGCGTCGGGCGTGTGGGCGTAATCGACCAGCACGGTGACGCCGCGCCCGTTTTCGACCTTCTCCAGGCGGCCCGGGACTTTTTTGAGCGCGCCGACGCCGCGGGCGATCGCCGACGGATCGAGCCCCAGGGCGAAGCCGGCCGCCGCCGCGGCCAGGATGTTTTCCAGGTTGATCGAGCCGATGAGCGGCGAGGAAAATTCCACCGCGCGCCCGCCCATCCGGATCTGGCCGCTGAGCCCGCCGAGGCCGCTTTCGACGCCCTCCGGATGGACGTCCCATTCCGCCTCGCGTCCGTAGCTCACGGCCGTGAGGCCGAGCGCCGCGACCTGCTGTAAAAGCTCCCGGCCCCGCGGATCGCCGCCGTGAATGACCGCCGATTTTTTTTTCTTCGCGCTCGCCGGCAGATAGTCGGTGAAAAGCCGGCTCTTGCTCGCGAAGTAATGCTCCATGTCGGCGTGGAAATCGAGATGGTCGCGCGTCAGGTTGGTGAAGATCGCCGTATCGAAGTCGATGCCGCGCACCCTCTCGAGCTCGAGCGCGTGGGAGGAGACTTCCATGGCGACGCTTTCGACGCCGGCCCGGCCCATCTCCGCGAGCAGCCCCTGGAGGTCGATCGACTCGGGCGTCGTGTGCGGCGCCGGCAGCGCCGAGTCGCGATAGCGGTAGTTGACGGTGCCGATGACTCCGGCGGACGCGCCGGCGGCGCGAAAAATCGATTCCAGCAGATAGGTCACCGTCGTCTTGCCGTTGGTTCCCGTGACGCCGGCGACCCGGAGGCCGCGGGAGGGATAATCGTAGAACCGCGCCGCATAGGCGCCCATGGCGCGGCGCACGCTCGGCACGCGAATCCAGGCGGCCCGGCTCGAAGGCGCGATCGGCCGCTCGACCACGACGGCGGACGCGCCGCGCTCCAGGGCGTCGGCGATGTAGGCGTGGCCGTCGGCGCGCGCGCCGGGGACGGCGAAGAACACGAAGTCCTTTTCGACCTGCCGCGAATCGTACGCGAGCCCGGCGACCGCGCGATCCAAATTTCCCTCCGTCTCTTCCGCCTCGCCCGCCTGCAGGAGCTCGCTCAATTGCATCGCCGTCAGCCCTGCAGGTTTAAAGTCAGCGTCGCGTTCCTGCCCCAGACGGCGCCGGGCGCGGGCGACTGTTTGACCACATAGCCGTTGCCGCGCATCTCGACTTTGATTTTGAGCGCGCGCGCTTTTTCCACCGCCTCGCGGAGGCTGAGCCCGGTGAAGTCGGGCGCCCCCGGGTCGCCCTCTTCGGCCGCGGCGGCGCGCTCGCTTTTCCGCTGGATGCGCGGCGCGCTCGCCTCCTGGAGCGGCGCCGGAGACGGCCGCGCGGCGGCCTTGTCGGGCGCCACCGCCAGGCGCTGCAGGCTCGCCGCGGCGATGTTGCGAAAGGCGGGCGCCGCGACGGTGCCGCCGTACGTGCTCCCCTCCGGCTCGTCCACGATCACCGCCATCACCAGGCGCGGCGCGTCGGCGGGAACGAAGCCGATAAAGGACGCGACGCGTTTTTTGGTATAGACGCCGCGCTCCGCTTTTTGCGCCGTGCCGGTCTTGCCCGCGACCTCGAAGCCTTCCACGTTGGCCATCACGCCGGTGCCGCCTTCGTCGACCACGCCCTTGAGAATGGAGGTGAGCGTGCGCGCGGTCGCTTCCGAGACGACCCGGCGTACGACGTGGGGCTGGTTCTCCCACAGCATCCGGCCGTCGGGGCCGGTGGCCCGGCGCACCACGAAGGGGCGCATGAGGAAGCCGCCGTTGGCGACCGCGCCGTAGGCCATGACGAGCTGGAGCGGCGTCACCGAGATTCCCTGGCCGAAGGCGTGCGTCGCGAGGTCGATGGCGGCCCATTTCTCCGCGCGCCGGACCGAGCCCGTCGCCTCGCCGGGCAGGTCGATGCCGGTGGGCTGCCCGAAGCCGAACTTCGCGATGTATTTGGAATAGCGCTCTTTGTTCAGTTTTTCGGCCACTTTCGTCACGCCGATGTTGCTAGAATATTGGATGATCTTGGCAAAAGGAAGCCAGCCGTGCTCGTGCGTGTCGTGGATGATTTTTCCGCCGAACGGATACTTGCCGTACTCGCAGAAAAAAAGGTCTTCCTTGCCGACGACCCCTTCTTCGAGCGCGGCGGCGGCCAAAATCGTCTTGAACGTCGAGCCCGGCTCGAAGCTGTCCGTGACCGCCCGGTCGCGCCACTGGTTCGACGCCTGCCGGGTGGAGTTATTCGGGTTGAAAAAAGGATAGTTGGCGAGCGCCAGGATCTCGCCGGTAAACGGCTCGACCACGACGGCGATGCCCGCCTTGGCGCGGTACTTGGCCACCGAAGCCTCGAGCTCGCGCTCCGCCAGGTGCTGGATCGAGGTGTCGAGCGTCAATTGCAGATCGGACCCCGGCGGGATCTGGAGCTCTTCGACGCCGCCGACCAGCACGCGGCGGCCCAGCGCGTCGCGCTCGACCACCGAGGAGCCGCTTTCG
This sequence comes from Binatia bacterium, assembly GCA_036394475.1. Lineage (GTDB taxonomy): Bacteria > Desulfobacterota > Binatia > UBA9968 > UBA9968 > JAJPJQ01. The sequence goes on along the minus strand of DASWFA010000573.1, from coordinate 1,729 downwards.
CCGCGGAGATAGTTGTCGTAATGCATCTCGACGCCCTCGAGCCCCTGGGAATCGCGGCCGACGAAGCCGATCAGCTGGGCCGCGAGCTGCCCCTGCGGATAGTACCGGTTGGGCTCGTAGTAAATCCCCACGCCGTCGATGTTCAGCCCCTCGACCCGCTCGGCCTCCTTGGGCGTCACCTGGCGCTTGATCCATATAAAGGGTTTATCCGAGGCGAGCTTCGGCGCGACTTCCGCCGGGCTCAAGCCGAGCGCCTGGGCCAGGCCCAGCGCCGCCGCCTGCGGCTCTTTGATGCGGCGCGGGCGGGCGTAGACCGACTGCCCTTCGAGGCTCAGCGCGAGCGGCTCGCCGGCGCGGTCGAGGATCGTCCCGCGCTTGGGGAGCACGATCATCTCCTTGAGGTGCTGCTTCTCGCCCAGCTGCTTCAGCTTTTCGCCGTCGAGGATCTGCAGCTGAAAGGCGCGCAGTCCCACGGCGGCGAACAGCAGCAGGAAAAAAAGCCCCGCGACCGACAGGCGCAGCTTGACCCCGGCAAAAGAGCGTCTCATGGGAGCACCACCACCGCGGCCCGGGCGGGCTCGACCATGCCCAGGCGGGAGCGCGCCATCGCTTCCAGGCGCTGCGGCGAGGTGAGCGTCGCCAGCTCTACCTTGAGCTCGCGATTTTCCTGCTCCAGCTGCCGCTCGAGCTTGCTCGTGGTGGAAAGGACATAGCCCAGGTGGACCACCTGCAATCTCAGCCAGACGTGCAGCAGCGCCATCGCCATGAGGCCGAGACCGAGCAGCGCGGGCGCCAAGAACCGCCGCCGCCCGGCAGCCCGGACCGGCCGCGGCCGGCTTTTTTTGAGGAGAGTCAACCCCGATAATTTTTTAGCGAGCGCGAGCGCCATTCTCATTCTCCTACAGCCGCTCGACCGCGCGGAGCTTGGCCGAGCGCGCGCGCGGATTCAGCCCGACTTCCGCCTCCGAGGCGACGCGCGGCCGGGCGGTCAGGAGCCTCGCTTTCTGGCTCCAGCCGCAGCGGCAGACCGGCGTCCTGGGTGGGCAAATACAGCTCCGGCTCCATTTGCGGAAGGCCTGCTTGACCAGCCGGTCTTCCAGCGAATGAAAAGAGATGATCACGAGCCGCCCCCGGGGGTGTAGGAGTTCGTAGCCGTTTTCCAGAAATGCCTCCAGGTTTTCCAGCTCTCGATTCACCGCGATTCTGAGCGCCTGAAACGTCCTCGTCGCGGGATGGGTCCGGCCGCGCTCTCTTCCCGCGGCGCGCGCCACCAGATCCGCCAGCTGCCTGGTGCTCTCGATCCGGCCGCGACCGCGCGCGCGCTCGATCGCCGCGGCGATGCGCCGCGCGCGCGGCTCCTCGCCGTATTCCCGCAATATTCGCGCCAGCTCGGCCGCCGGGTATTCATTCACGATCGCGGCGGCGTCGAGCGTCTCGCGCCGGTCCATCCTCATGTCGAGCGGCGCGTCGGCCTGAAAGCTGAAGCCGCGCTCGGGCGAGTCGACGTGCTGCGACGAGATGCCGAGATCGAGGACGGCGCCGTTCACGCGCCCCCAGCCGATCTCCCCGAGGACGGCCCCGGCGGCGCGGAAATTGGCGCGCCGGACGATCGCCCGGGCGCCGAATCTTGCGAGCCTCTCTCCCGCCGCGGCGACCGCCTCGTCGTCCCAATCCAGCCCCAGGACTTCTCCGTCCGGGGCGCTCCGCTCGAGTATTTTTACGCTGTGCC
>DASWFA010000572.1:0-3041 GCA_036394475.1 Binatia bacterium | reverse complement strand
CGTCGACTTCCATGCCGATGTGATCGAACGGGCCGGCCGCGCCGTGCTCCGGCGCGTCGTACTGCGTGAATGTCAGGTCGAGCGGGCCGTCTTGCAAGTGCAGCGCCATGTGGTCGCGCACCCGGTGGGTGCCCGTGTGCTCGAACTGGAACAGGCGCTGGTAAAAACTCCGGCTCCCTTCCAGGTCCTCGGTCTTGATGGCGATGTGCGTGACTTTCGACATGTTTTCCCCCGTCAATGCGTTTGCAGCTGGTTGATAAAGCCGCTCTTGTCGAGCTCCGTGAGCGCCTGGAGGCTGAAGATCTCCTCGGCCTTGAGCTTTCTGACGAGCGGGTCGCGCGCGCCCATGATGTCGATCGTGGCTCGGGCGGCGGCCAGGTCGGGATAGGGCCTGAGGCCGAGCTGGTGCTGCGGATGGGTCTTGTAGGTCACTTCGAGCACCTCGGGGTCTTTCAGGCGCAGGAACGCGCTCAGGAACTCGATGCTCCTGGCCTTTTCGCGGAGGAAGAAGCGCGCCCCTTCGAGATAGGCTTTCATGAAGCGCAGCGCGGTGTCGGGTTTCTTCGCGAGCCAGCCGGGAGTCCCGGTGATCGTGCTGCCGAAAAAAGGCAGCTCGGGCATATCGAGCACCCGAAAGCCCATGCGGCGCGCGTAGTACGATTCGACCGAGGAGAGCACCGTCGACTCGAAGGCGCCCTTTTCCATCGCCACGAGGCGGGCCTGACCGGTCTGGACGATCTGGATGTCCTTGTCCGGGTCGAGGCCGAGCCTCTGGAACAGATAGCGCACCATCAGCTCCGAGATGCCGCCGAAGCGGATCACGCCGACGCGCTTGCCCTTCAATTGCCTCACGTCCCTGATCTCCGGGCGCGTCACCACGTCGTAGTCGAGCGTGTTGGACTGCGACAGGAGGAAAGTCAGCTTGAGGCCGTGCGCCATCGCCTGGAGCGCGGCGATCGGCGCGCGCAGGTCGAGATCGACGTCGTTGTTGATGAGCGCGCTGACGGCGGCCGGGCCGCCGGTGATAAGGATCAGCTCCGTGTCCAGGCCGTACTTCTTGAACAGGCCGGCGCGCTCGGTAACGTAGGTGATGATCGCGGTGTTGCCGCTGATCGAGGCGTTGGAGATGCGGAGTTTTTCCGCCCGGCCCCGGGCCGCGGGCGTGAGGAGCGCCAACAGGACGAAAAAATAAAATCCGCGGCGCACTTTACTCGACATTCTACTCGACTTGGAATTGCAGGGTCTCGTTCCGTTCTTTCTGCTCTTCGTACAGCGCGGTAACGCTCATGCCGACCTTGAAATGCGACCGGTCCGGGACTCCCTCGACGTCGGTGGCGTTGGAGATCCGGAGCGCGAGCTCCCGCCCGGCGTCGGTCGTGACGGTCAGATACCGGCCTTCCTCTTGGATTTTAACGATCTTGCCGCGGACGGTCTTCTCGCTCACCGGCGCGGTCTCGGGCCCCTCGCCGCGCAGCTCGCGGTAGATCGTCGAGGCGATGACGGGGAAATGCGCCTCGCGGTCCCAGCCCTTGTACTCGTTCATGTGAAAATTTTTCCGGATCGCCTCGACCGTCATGCCCTGCTCCATCATGCCGCGCACTCTTTGGCGCGCGAGCAGGAGGTAGTCGATCATGACCTGCAAGTCCGCCACGCCCATCACCGGGCCGTGGGCGGGAACGACGATTTTCGGCTTGAGCGCGATCAGCGCTTCGAGCTGCTTCAGCATGCCCCAGGTCGTGCCGTGGCTGTAGTCGGGGCGGATGTCGGGGTGGCGCTCTTTATACGCCGCGAAGCCGCCGTGGAGCACGCCGCTCTCGGGCAGCCAGACGGCGATGTCGCCGGGGTTGTAGGGGTCGTCGACGTAGACGAGCTCGATCGTTTTGCCGCCGAGGCGGAGCGTCATGCGGTCGCCGAACGTGACCGCCGCGTCCAGCGGCGAAAAATTCTTCAGCGCCTCGGCGCGCTCGGGGAAGCGCTTCCGCCAGGTGTTGACCTGGTACGATTTCCACCCCGCCCAGTCTTTCGCCGCCCGCTCGTGCAGGACCACCGCCGCCGGCGGCGAGAAGAGAGGCGTGCCGCCGATGTGGTCGCCATGGTTTTGCGTGATGACGACGTAGCGCACGGGCTGCTGTGTCACGCCCTGGATGTATTTTAAAATATTGCGCGTCTCGGGCTGGTTGTTGCCGGTGTCGACGACGACCACGCCCTCGGACGTGACGACCACCATCGCGTTGGCGTCGTTCAGCTTGCCGACGTAGGCGTAGACGCCCTCGGCGAGCTTTTTGAACTCCGGTTTGTCCGGCGTGATGGCGGCGGCCGGGGAGGACAATCCCGCGGCGAGGATGAGGGCCGCGGCGTAAACAGCTCGTTTCATTAGATGCCTTTTACCGCCCGGTACGCCGCTTCGATATTGCTGGGAAACCGGTCCTTGCCTTCCCAGTCGCCGTATTCCGGCATCTTTAGCTCTTTTTTGATCTCGTCGAGGGATTTTCCCTGCCGCGTCATCTGCCGCACGCGCTCCAGGAGCAGAGTGTAATAGCGCTCCATGTTGTCGAGGATCTCGACCGAGCCGGGATCGCCGTGCCCCGGAATCACGATCTCCGGCTTGAGCGCCTGCATCATCTTGATCGCAGCCAGCGTGTCCGGGATGCTGACGAAGGGACGGAGGTTGTTGAAGCGTTTGACGCCGACCGAGGCCGCCGTGAAAAGCACCTTTTCCTTAGGCAGCCAGATCGCCGAGTCCGCCTCGCTGTGGACGTTTTTCAGATAGTACAGCTCGAAGGTCCGGCCGCCCGAGTTGAGAGTCATCTTGTCCCGGTACTCGACGTGCGGCGCGATCGGACGATACCCCTTCGAGGCGGTCCCCAATTCGCCGGAGTCGTCCATCATCTTTTTCATGCGCTCGGGACTGTACGCCTGGCGCATGGACTCGCCGGCGCCCGCGGCGGCGATGATGATCGCGGGCGGCGAAAAGACGAAATGGCCGGTGGTGTGGTCGGTGTGAGGCTCGGTATTGAGGAGGAAACGGACCGGCTCGGCCG
>DASWFA010000571.1:0-1831 GCA_036394475.1 Binatia bacterium | reverse complement strand
AAGATCTCCTCGGCGGTCAACGCCGGCACAATGTGGTCGGTCAGGGTCGAAGTCGTGCGGCGGGCAATCTCAAACTCCTCGCCGAAATTCGGATATCGCACGAACACCTTGAACATGAAACGGTCTTGCTGCGCTTCGGGGAGCGGATAGGTCCCTTCCTGCTCGATCGGGTTCTGCGTCGCGAGGACGAAGAAGGGGAGATCGAGCGCGAACGTCTGGCCGCCCGCGGTGACTTTATATTCCTGCATCGACTGCAGGAGCGCCGCCTGGGTCTTCGGCGGCGTGCGGTTGATCTCGTCGGCGAGGAGAATGTTGGTGAAGATCGGCCCCTGCATGAATTGAAACTTCCGCCGGCCGGTGGCGGGGTCTTCCTGCAGGATGTCGGTGCCGGTGATGTCCGAGGGCATCAGGTCGGGGGTGAACTGGATGCGGTTGAAATCCAGATCGAGAATTTCCGAGAGGGTGCTGATCAAAAGCGTCTTGGCGAGTCCGGGGACGCCGACCAGCAGGCAGTGGCCGCGCGAAAACAGCGCGATCAGCACCTCTTCGATGACCCGCTCCTGGCCGACGATGACCTTGCCGATCTCCGCCAGCATCGCGTCGCGCCTGACGGCGAACTCTTCGATCGCCCGCACTTCCTGGTCGTTGATCCCGGTTGGCTCCATCCCTGTTCGCCTTTCTATCTTCCCCTGACGAGCCGCTCCAGAGCGCTCCTGGCCTGCTTCGCCTTGTCCGCCTCGCCCAGCGCCGTGTAGGCGTCGGCGATCAAGCGGTAGATTTCCGGATTGAAAGGATTGATCTGGAGCGCCTCCTCCAGATCGGCCTTCGCCGCGGCGAATTCCTTGCCGGCGTTGTGGAGGCGGCCCAGCTGAACGTACGCGCCGACGGAATCCGGATCGACCTCCAGGGCTTTTTGGAGGTGCGGCAGCGCCTCCTGGTAGCGCGCCTGCTTGATCAAGACCCGCGCCAGCTTGCCCAGAATAATAGGAGAACGGGGGCTCGCCTGCAAGGCGCGCCGGTACTCTTCGGTCGCCGCGACCGTCTTGCCGCGCTCTAAAAGCTGGTCGCCCAGATAGGCGCGGTTGCGCGCCACCGCCGACTGGATCTCCTTCAGCTCGACCGCCTCCTCGTCCTGTTTTTGGCCTTCGACGACCTTCAGCCGCCGCACCCGGCTGCCCTCGACCTCTTTCAGCTGCTTCGCTTTCAAAAAATCCTTCCACTCGGTCTCGAACGCGGCGTAGGGCTTGCCGAGCAATTTTTCGATCGCCTCCGGCGTCGGCCGCGATTTGACCTCGACCAGCAGGTCGCGCGCGGCGCCGTCGCCCTTCTTCTGGACCAGGAAGTCGACCGCCGAGGCCGCCTCCGCGTAGGCGAGCTGGACCTGCTCCGGGGTCTCCAGGTAGATCAGCGAGGGCTCCATTTTTTTAAAGCCGACGAAGCGGTTTTTCTCCAGCGCCTGGGCGAGCAGCGTCCGGTTGGCCGGCGAGAGATAGTCCGCCGCGGCCTTGGACTTGTCCGCGCGCCGCCAGAGCGTCTCGTAGAAGCGGGCCAGCCCTTCGTGGAGCCAGATGGGCGCTTTGTTGTCGCTCGCCGCGACGATCAGATAGTGGCTGTACTCGTGGCTGAGCGAGTCGAGCCAGCGGTAGCCCTGGAGCAGCACCCGGGGGGAGATGATCATGATCTTGTTGAACTTGCAGATGCCGACCGCGCCGGTCTCCTCGATGTCGCGCCGCGAGAGCGTCGAGATGGCGTTGAAGGCGGCGGCGTCCGGGGCGATCTCGACGCGCACCTTCCCCGGCGGCTGGTAGCCGATCGTCTGGCCGAGCGTGCG